>JAZGCX010000260.1:0-5704 GCA_036477175.1 Phycisphaeraceae bacterium | reverse complement strand
CCACCGGCCTTCGATGAGCATCTGCGTCCGGCGGACCTTGGGGCGAGCCGTCGGGGCTTCGGTCGTTGCGGTGGTCATGGCGTGCCTCCTTCAGGGGTAGGATGGGTGGTTCGTTGCAAGATGGGCCGCGGCCCGAGCAATCACGCCACAACGCTCATGCGCCCGGTCCAACACTGAATATATCACGCTGGCTACACCGGGACAACAGCAACCGCCCTAAACGATCAACGCGTCGATTCGCCCCGCGCCGCGTCAAGCTGCCCCCGGGCGTCGGCGATCAGCCCGTGCACCTGTGCCGGCATGTCCAGTCCCTGCCAGCGTGTTCCCATGGCCTGGGCGTGCTTGTCAATCAGCAACTCTGCTCGGTCCAGGCCCAAGGCGCGTTCTGCGGGGTCCAGTTCGTCCAGGTGTTGCAGGGCGAACCAGACGGCCTGGAGCATAATCAGGTCCGGCACCGACTCGCGCAGCCGCCGCCCCGGGGCGTCGTCGGGCAACGCCACAGCACTCTTGGCGAACTCGATCCAACGCCCCAGCAGCGCCGCCCACGTCAGACGGTCGGCGTGCAAGGGCTCGGCTTGGTCGGGCGGAAGATTCACAGCTTGGATGGGTTGACCGCGCGGCCGGTCAAGGCCGACAGGTGCACCGCCTCCACCTTCTGCATGTACCGCAGCGCCTCGGCAAAGTCGGGGCTGACCGACCATGCTTCGCCCCGCATCGCCGCCCGCACCGCCGCGATGAAATCCGCTTCCACGCACCAGTCCCGACGCAACTGTGCCGGCACGTCCACCTTGCGCAGCGGTTCACCGGCCGGGGCGTACTCGATCGTGTCGGTGAGGAACCGGTGACGCAGCGTGCCCTTGAGACCCCACACCGTGATGCGATCCGTCGTGGTGGTCTTATCCGCGGCCAGGCCCATGTGATGCTCGACGGCCACCGCGCCGCCAACAAGTTTGCCTGCGATCGTCATGACCTGTGGGATGCCGATTGGGACCTCGCTGCCCTGTTCGTCGCGCTTGGTCGCAACGGGCGTCGCGGTGTGTGCGCTGAGTGTCTCATACGGACCGAGCCAGGCGTTGAGCGTTTCGGCATAGATGCCCATAAGCAGCGCCTGTTTGCCGCTGAACTCGACCCGCTCGCGCCAGGTGACGGCATTCGCGTCGAGATTCGCACCCGAGACGCTGAGCAACTCGACGGCGGTGATCTTACCGAGCTTGCCGGAGGCGAGCATCTGCTTGATATAGGGCTCGAACGGCATGCGGGTCGGCGGCGGACAGACCATGTTCACCAGGCCCCGGTGCGCCTCGGCTGCCGCGAGCATCTGCTTCGCCTCGGCCAGGTCCATCGCCATCCGCGCCTGACAGAACACGTGCTTGCCCGAGGCCAGCGCAGCGAGCGAAATGTCCCGGTGCATATACGGCCAGGTACCGATGAACACCGCGTCGATGTCATCGCGCTCGACGAGTTGTCGCCAGTCATCGACGACGTGGGGGATGGCGAAGTCGGCGGCGACCTGCTGTGAACTGCCGCGCGATCGGTTGGCGACGGCGACGACTCGGACGCCTTCGATCCTCCCCAGGCCGGGCAGGTGGCGGCTGCGGCAGATCGCCCCGGCGCCAACGAAGCCGACGTGGACGGTCGAGTCCTTGGGCATTTCGCCTCCCTGCACTGTCAGCTGCACAACCGTGCGCGATGATGTGCTGTTTTCGCCGCCGCGAGCCGGCTCGTCGGGCGAGCCCGGCCGGGGCCGAGGACGGCCCGGCTCGCTTGCCGGGACGCCAGAATAAACCCCTTTTCAAGATGTTGCTGATATGCTATCATGGCTATATAAAGTTTGGCTGGACCACTTGCGGTGGCAGCCGGTTCATGTATGATGACGCCCCCGAATTGGAGGGGACTATTTGTGCCCCCGGAAGGGCTCGGCTTGGCTTCGGCCTTGCCGGGCCTTTTTTCTGTGACCACACGCCGGACGCCCTGAGCCGGTGAACGCCCAAGGCGATGCCATTCGATCGATCCTCGCTCTATCATCTATCGTATTGGCGGTCCGGTTCAACAATGGGCGGGCGAACATGGCCACGCACACGCTGACCACACTGGCGACAGCGGCCGCACTGCTGGCGGCCGTTGGCAGCACCGCACGATCCCAGCCCCCCGCACCTCAACCGCCCGAGACGCCGCCTACCCATACTCAACCTGCCGACGCCGCGCCCGATCCGGTCTTGCCTCACGTACGGATTGACCGGCAGCAGCAGGTCGTCGAACTCGACGCGACAGTCGTGCAGCCGACGGAAGAATGGATCGAGCTGCTGGCCTGCTCGCCCAAAACGTATCAGTACGAATCGCTGCTGACCGTTCACGCCCGGCCGAACCACGTGCACCTGGCACTGCTGCTGATCGGCCTCGAACCCGGCAGGCCCATGAGCTGGCACGAGGAGGACGGGCGGTACGTCATCGATCCGCCGCAAGGCCCGGGCGTTGCCGTCACACTGGTCTACGAGAAGCAGGGCCAGACCGTCGAGGTCCGGGCCAACGAGTGGATCGTCCACATCGAGACCGGCGACATGATGCCGAACAACCATTGGCTGTTCGCCGGGTCAACGTTTCGCCAGATCGACGACCAGGAGGTTTATGCCGCCGACGTGAGCGGCGCGGTGCTCTCCCTGGTCAACTTCGGCAGCGACGTGCTGGCCCGGCCGACCGACATCAGCAACAAGGGCGGCGGGGCGATGTGGACGGCCAACGAAGCGGTGATCCCGCCGGCCGATACGCCGGTGATCATCCGCCTGCGACCTGTGGAAGACCAACATCCGCAGGAGTAGGCCGATCGCGGCCCCTCGCTTGCACTTCGGGCGGGTCACGTTGTGCGCCGCACAGGTTTATCCCTTATCATCTGGCCGCTTCAACTGCGGGTCTCATCTGCGGAGCTATTGATGGCAGAATCGCAGACGCCATACATCATTCGCGTTCGTGATCTGGTCAAGCGATTCGACGGTCGAGCCGTCCTCGACGGCATCAACCTCGACGTCAGAGCCGGCGAGACCATGGTCATCATGGGCGGCTCCGGCTCGGGCAAGAGCACGCTGCTGCGGTGCATCATCGGCTCGATCCGCCCGGACCAAGGCACGATCGAGTTGTTCGGCCAGAACATTACCCGGATCACAGAGGACCAGCTCAACGAGGTGCGAAAGCGGTTCGGCATCCTCTTCCAGTCCGGGGCGCTGTTCAACTCGATGAGCCTGCGCCAGAACGTGGCCCTGCCGCTGGAAGAACACACCGACCTGCCCCCCAACGTGATCGACATCATGGTCAAGATCAAGCTCGAGCTGGTCGGCTTGCGGGAACACGCCGAAAAGTTTCCCGCGCAGATCTCCGGCGGGATGAAAAAACGGGCGGGCCTGGCCAGGGCCCTGGCGCTGGACCCGAAGATGCTGTTCTACGACGAGCCTTCGGCCGGCCTCGACCCGGTCACCAGCGCCGAGATCGATCAGCTCATCATCCAATTGACCAGCAAGCTTGGCGTGACCAGCGTGGTCGTCACGCACGAGATGGATTCGGCTTTCACCATCGCCGACCGGATGGCCATGCTCGACAAGGGCCGAATGCTGGTCGTCGAACGACGCGAGTACTTTGACATGCTGCGGCAATGTGGTGGTCAAACTTATGCCCCCGAAGGCGGCGCCGCGCGGCCGCTGACCGAAGACGAACGGTTGATCCGCCAGTTTCTGCGTGGCGACGCCGAGGGCCCGATCACCGAGCGCAAACAGAGCACCAACTACGCCGACGACCTGCTGGGCGACCTCGGGCCCCAGTTGACGCCACGTGCATCGGTCCAGGCGACGCGCTAACCTTCGACTTATGTTGATGTATGAGTTTGTGTAAGCTATAGCGAGACGATGAAACTATCTGATCTTGCGTGATCGACTATGATCGGCGAACGCGACAACCTCAAGGCCGGCCTGTTCGTGCTGACCGGCATCGTCCTGGCGCTGGTCGTTGTCTTTACGTTCTCCAACTTCGAGCGGTTCTTCGAGGATAAACAGCGGGTGCGGGTGTACTACCGTCTCAGTGACGGGTTGCAGGGGTTGAAAGAGGGCGCGTCGGTCACGCTCGGCGACGTGCCGGTCGGCGATGTGGCGACCATCAGCGATCACCACGAAGCCGAGACGGATCGAGTCATCGGCGAAGTGGTCGAGGTGAAAATCCCCAAACGGTACAAGATCTATCAAAACGCGGTCGTCGAGCTGGTGGTGCCGCCGCTGGGTTCGGGCACCCGGCTCAACATCCGCAGCGTGGGCGACACGGTGCCGTACGACCCCGAGGGTGAACCGATCACCGGCCGGCTGGCCGGCAGCGCGCTGACCCAGAGCCTGATGAAGGACATGGGCATCGAGGACGAGCAACGTCAGCAGATCAAGAACATCATCGCGAACGTGGAATCGATCACCGCGACTTTTCGGGATGACCTGCCGCAGATCAGCGCCTCGGTGCGGGAGGCGGTCGCCGATGTCAGGACTTTGGTGGCCGACGTGCGGGAACGCAGCGCCGTGTGGATGGACCGGCTCGACAGCATCACGGAATCGGCCGACGCGTCGCTGGCCCGCGTGGACACGCTGCTCGAAGACAAGGAGCCGGATCTGCGCCGGATCGTCGAAAACGTCCGCGACATCAGCCAGACCGCCAAGGACGACACGCTTGAGCGAATCACCGGGGCCCTCAAGACGGCCAACGAGGCGCTCGACAACGCCAAGGACATCACCTCTGAGATGAAGACGTTTGTGATCAGTCAACGGCCGGTGCTCGAGCGGACGATCGCGAACATGCAACTCACCGCGGCGCAACTCAAGCTTGCGGCGATCGAGGTCCGCCGCTCGCCCTGGCGGCTGCTGTACAAGCCCACGGACCAGGAGTTGGAATCGGACAACCTCTACGACGCGGCCCGCAGCTTCGCACTGGCGGCCGGTACGCTCGACGCCACCGCCCAGAGTCTCCAGCACGTCGTCGAACGCCAGCCCCAAGACACCGAGCAGATCGCCCAGATGCTCGATTACCTCGACGAACTGTTCGAGCGGTTCCGCGTGGCTGAACAAGCATTCTGGAAGGCCGTGGGCGAACACACCCCGGCCCCGTGAAGCCGGGCCGCCCGCCTCGAAGTCAAAAGTTGACAGCCGGCCCGCTGGCAGGCAGAATCGAGTTGGGTTCTGTCTGAAAAACCCCGATAGTTCGGATAGAACCTTTAGATAATAGAAGATCAGAAAGGTGGCCCTGAGATGAAAACCAAGTCACTAGTCATTGGTGGTGTCGTTCTCCTGATGGCCGGACTGCTCATCACCGGTGGCTGCGGCAACAAGAAGATCACCGGCCGGTCGGTTCGCAACAACATGAGCCCGGAAATGTTCACGCTCTCACGCACTCATGAGCAGCACAGGAACGACATCTCGCGGACGCTTGACGCCAACGGCCGGCAGTTCGGGGATGATTTGGACTTGGTCCTGCTGCTGCATCGGCCGTTGCGGGGTTCTCGATACCCGATCCCCTAAGGCCGGGTCCGTTGACTAGTGGGACCTGACGACCCCCGCCGATTACGGGGGTTTTCTATTATTGATTGGCAAACAGGGTCCGATGTGGTGCTCAGCCCCGCGCCGGGGGACCGGCCGCCGCGGTGGGGTAATGCCCCGATAACAAGCAACACAGGACCTTCACCACCGAA
>JAZGCX010000026.1:0-4359 GCA_036477175.1 Phycisphaeraceae bacterium | reverse complement strand
TACGATCGCCGACATCGAACGGCCGCCGGGCAATGATGAACAGCCAGCCGGCCAGGTTGGTCAGCGGGTCGGTCAGAGCAATCGCCACGCCGGCCGTCAGCAGCCCCAGGAACGTGCCGATGTTGCGAAACGCACCGACCCAGATCGAGGCGATCAGCAGGATCGCCACCACGCTGGCGGTGTAGTTGACCGAGCGTCGCCACAGGTAGTGCGCCCGAACGTCGGTGACCTGCCGCCGAATCACCCGCAGCACCACATGCCGAACCACCAGCACGACGACCAGCACCGCAAGCGTCTGGAGGATCCCCTTGACTGTGTCCGGCGACAGCCGCGTCCAGTCGCTCAGCTTGTCTATCAGGTCCTCAATCACGCCTGTGAATGTACCGCCCCACGCCTCGGTCTGCGAGACGGTCCAAGTCGAATGACCAAGCCCCACCCCGGCATCGGGGACATCGGGGCACCCGACATTGACCATGCCCGGCGGCCGATCGGGTCTTACCATCTGAACGGCGACGGGAATGCCGACCTTGCTACAGCCGGCGATTCTTTGTCGCCGCGGCGGTGGGTCAGCCGATGATTAACCACTGCGGCGCGGTGGTGACGATGCGCTGTAAGTCTTTTCAGGCGTAGATGATATGGCCAGAAAGAGGCGAAAAAAGGCCAGGGATCGGATCGATAACAAGACCCTGTTGAAGTACGCGGCCTGGGCGGTGCTGGCGGGGGTGTGGGCGATGCTCGTGGCGGCGCTGGGCAGCTACGATCCGGCAGACTGGCCCGGGTACGCCGTCGCGCCCTACAACGCCGACACGCACAACTGGGTCGGCCGATTCGGCGCCCTGGTCAGTCACAAGATCTACTTCATGATCGGGCCGGGAGCGTGGGTGGCCCTGGCCGGGGCGCTGGCCTTCCTCATCGCCACCGCGCTGGGACGCAAGGTCAGCCAACTGCCGCTGCGGATCATCGGCGTGCTGATGATGAGCCTGGCAACCAGCGCGATGGTCGGCATCGCGTGGCCCGATTTGTTGTTAGGCATCGTTCCCGGCGGCGATCGGCCCGAAGGCCCCGGCGGACTCATCGCCATCTACATCAACACCGAACTGACCCAACGCTTTGCCGCGTTCGGCACGATGGCGATCCTGGTCGTCGGGTTCTGGATCGGCGCGGTCCTGGCGCTGGACCGGGTGGTGACTGCCCTGCCGCGTGTGCTGGGCCGGTGGTACACGGCCGTGGCGTCGCGGCTGGCCTGGCCCAAACCCGTGCTCGTCGGTCGGCTGGCGACCCTGCCGCGGCTGTGGGGCTGGGGCCGCCGCGAGGGGCGCAACTCGGCCGCCAAGACGAAGCGACGCGTCCCCGTCCGGGGCCGGATGGTGCTCGACGACGACGAGTGGATCGACGAAGACGCCGGCGGCCTGGGCGCGACCGAACCGTTCGACCCCGAGGCCAACAAGCGCAGAGGTCGTCTGGATGACGAGGACGACGCGCTCGACGAGGAAACGGAAGAAGACGACGGCGAAGCGCCCAACGCCGACCCGCCGGGCGCCTACGCCGCCCAGAAGAAACAGTTTGACCCCGACGCCCTGCGCGCCAAGATCAAGAAGCTGCCGATCAATTTTGCGCCGAAGCGCGGTAAGACCGCGGCCCCGCCGCCACGCGAGATTGATCTTTCCGGCTACCAGTTCCCCGATATGGACCTGCTGGTCGATCCGCAGTCCAACTTCACTGATGAAATGGAGCGGATCGTCCGGGACCAGGCGGTGCAGCTCGAGTCTGCTTTGCAGCAGTACCGGATCGAGGGCGAGGTGGTGGGGATCGATTCGGGCCCGGTGATCACGCTTTACGAGGTCCGCCTGGCGCCCGGCACCAAGGTGTCACAGTTAAGCGCCATTTCGAGCGACCTGGCGCGAGCGCTGCGTGCGCACAACATCCGCATCGTGCCCAACATGGCGGGCAAGGACACCGTCGGGATCGAGGTGCCCAATCTCAAGAAGGAACAGGTGCGGCTGAAGGAGCTGATGACCGCCCGGGTGCCCGCGGTCAAGAAGATGCGCTTGCCCATGTTCCTGGCCAAGGACGCCAGCGGCAACCCGCTGATCGCGGACCTCGGCGTCATGCCCCACATGCTCATCGCCGGCACCACCGGCTCGGGCAAGAGCGTCTGCATCAACGCGATCATCATGTCGTTCCTCTACACCCGGCGGCCGGACGAACTGAAGCTGGTGCTGGTCGATCCGAAGATGGTCGAGATGAGCATGTTCAAGGACATCCCGCACCTGATGTGCCCGGTGGTGACGGAGACGGCCAAGGCCGCCGCCATCCTCGAGTGGGCCGTGACCAAAATGGACGAGCGCTACGAGCTGCTGGCCGAGGCCGGCGTCCGTGACGTGACCGGCTACAACAGCCTCGGGTGGAACGAGCTGAAGCAGCGGATGAACCCCTCCACCGAGGCCGAGGAAGCCCGCATCCCCAAGAAGCTGCCCTACCTGGTCTTCATCGTGGACGAGCTGGCCGACCTGATCATCACCAGCAAGGACGTGGAAGGGCTCATTGTGCGGCTGGCGCAGAAGTCACGCGCCGTGGGCATGCACCTGATCCTGGCCACCCAGCGCCCCCAGGCCAACGTCGTCACCGGGCTGATCAAGTCCAACATGCCCTGTCGCATCTCCTTCAAGGTCTCTTCCGGTATGGACAGCCGCATCGTGCTGGACCAGAAAGGCGCCGAGCTGTTGCTGGGCCAGGGCGACATGCTGTTCCTCAGCCCGCGGTCGAGCAAGCTGAGGCGCGCTCAGGGCACGCTGGTGGAAGACCCGGAGATCCGCCGCACGGTCAAGTTCCTCAAGACCATCGCCCAGCAGAACTTTGAGCCGCAGCTCGTGCAACTGAAGAGCCCGGGTCTTGGCGGCGACGATCAGGAGCGCGACCCGCTGTTCGACGAGGCGGTGAACGTCGTGCTCCAGTCCAAGCGCGGCAGCGTCTCACTGCTGCAGCGGCGGCTGACGATCGGCTACGGCCGGGCGTCGCGGCTGATCGAGCAGATGGCCGAGGCAGGGATCATCGGTGAATACAAGGGCTCGCAGGCCCGCGAGGTCAACATCACGCTCGACGAATGGGACGCGATCCGCGCCCAGGCACAAGCCGACGCCGAATTGGCCGACGACACCGACGAAACCGACCCGGACACCCAAGACAACGACAAACAGGTGGACGATCCCGAAGACGACGTTGACGAAGCCGAGTACGAAGAAGAAAAAGATTGACGCGTCCACTGAAGCCGGTCCGACTACTTTTTTGCGACCCAAAACGCCCACAGATAACCCTCCCCGGGTTTGATCACGGCGTTTCAGTCAATATTTAACCATCAAAAAACCATAGACACCCATGATCCCCCGCGACGGTTGATCCGGGCCGGGCGGGCAAGGTATCATGGCGGCCGATGCGATCATCGCACGGCGTGCCCATTGCGCCGTCAAACAACCCCGCATCATGAGGAGAACGTCATGAATCGCAACAAGATGATTTTTCGCCTTGGCCTGTTCCTGATCGCTGCGACACTGGTTTTTGTCGGCTTCAACCGCACCGGGGCACAAACCACCCAGCCCGCACACGAATACGAAGATAAAGACGAAGACAGAGACGAAGACGAACGTGAGCACGAACACGAGGCCATGTGGAAAGCGGTTAGCCACGCCACGTGCGCCCTGACGCCGACCGACGGCAACACGGCCACCGGCGTGGTGACTTTCACCGAAGCTGATGGCGAAGTATCGGTCAGTGCTCATATCACCGGTTTGGAGCCGAACTCAACGCACGGGATCCACATCCACCAGTACGGCGACATCACCGCGCCGGACGGCACCAACGCCGGCGGGCATTACAACCCCGAAGACTATGACCACGGCCTGCCGGACACCGAAGACCGCCACGCCGGCGACCTGGGCAACCTCACCGCCGACGAGAACGGCACAGCTCACTACCAGATCACCGTGAGCAACGTCACGATCGCCGGCCTGAGCAACCCGATCATCGGCCGCGGCGTGATCGTCCACGCCCAGGCCGACGACGGCGGCCAGCCCACCGGCAACGCCGGCGCACGCATCGCACAAGGCGTCATCGGCATCGCCAAACCAAGTCCGTGAGACTGGCTTTACCGATCGAGGCCGGGCCGCTTCAGCGGCCCGGTTCAGCGACCCGGTTCAGCGGCCCGGCCCTCTGACATCACGCTGCTTCACACCTTCGGCTTCTGCTTCAGCCCGCGGACCTTCATCGGCAAACCGTACAGGTCGATGAACCCGCGAGCGGCCGTCACGTCGTAGCCGTCCATCGCGAAGCTGGCCAGCTTCATGTCGTACAGGCTGTTGGGCG
>JAZGCX010000259.1:0-4206 GCA_036477175.1 Phycisphaeraceae bacterium | reverse complement strand
TTGAACCACGCCTGGCAGGTGCCTTCGGAACTGACCATGCACGGGCCGATCGGATGAATCGGCGTGCAGCCGGTAGCGAAAAGTTTGCAGTCTCGAGGCGTGCATTGACCGGTGATCACCTCACCACAACGGCAACCGGCAGGTTCGGGCGCTTCGTTATCGTCCAGGCCGAATCGTGCCGCTGCGTCGTACTGTCGGAATGGCGCACGCAGCGTCAGCCCGCTGTTGGGAATCGTGCCCAGACCCCGCCAGTACTCGTCCGCGATGTGGAATACCCTGCGGATCAGTTTCTGCGCAGCCGGATTGCCCAAGGCATTGACAGCCTCAGGATAGGTGTTTTCCAAATCGGGCTTGCCATCACGCACCTGCTCGACCAGTCGCGTCAACGCGACGGCCATTTGCACATCCTCAAACCCGGCGATGACGCACGGCACACCGTAGTCACGCACGATTGAACGATACGCCTCAGCCCCGATGATGACCGACACATGGCCGGGGCACAGGAACCCATGGACGCGCACCTTGCCGCCTTCCAACAGCGCCCGCATCGCCGGGACCACCAGCTTGTGGCTGACCAGCACGCTGAAGTTCTTCAGTCCAAGCCGATCGGCTTCGAGAACCGCAACGGCGGTGGCGGGTGCGGTGGTTTCAAAGCCGATGGCAGCAAACACGATCTGGCGCTTCGGTTCGGCCGCGGCCAGTCGCACGGCATCCATCGTGCTGAATACGATGCGCACGTCCGCGCCTTGGCCACGAGCCTGCTCCAGACTGCCCCGGCGACCCGGCACACGAAGCATGTCCCCATACGTGCAAAGCGTGAGGCCCGGGCGCGACGCCACTTCCACGTACTGATCGATGTCACCCTGAGAAGTCACACACACCGGACAACCCGGGCCGCTGAGCAGCGTCACGTTTGCCGGCATCAAGCTGTGCAGCCCGCAACGAAATGCCGAGACCGTATGGGTGCCGCACACTTCCATGAACGCAATAGGACGACCGATAGCCTCAGCGGCGTCGTATAGCCGCGCTAACCAGACGCGAACATGGTCCCTACGACGATTCATCGTCGCTCAACTCCAGTGCTTTCTGCAAGTCTTGCAGCACCGCCCACGTCTTCTCGGCTTCGGCGGCATCGAGCCTTTGAATCGCAAACCCGGCATGGACCAACACCCAATCGCCGACGCAAGCCTCAGGCACCAGCGAGGTGCTAACCGGCACCTGATTGCCGTGAAGGTCAGCTAAGCCGTTGTGGTTGCGGTCAGCTTGAACCAGTTTTGCCGGCACTGCTAAACACATAGGGCACCTCGCAGGTGGCGGTTGGCAATTCGTAGCTGGTGGTCGGTCTTGCGACTGAATCGAGCCGCGGCGATGGCGGCTTGGCCCAGTGATAAGCCGCCGTCGTTAGGCGGAACCACATGGTGGCGCAACACACGCAAGCCCCGCCGCTGCAGCAGCGTGGTTAGTTGTTCGGTCAGACGCTGGTTGCAGAAAACGCCTCCCGACAGCGCGACAGTCCGTACGCCGGTTTCAATGGCCAACTGTTCGGCGACCGTTGCCCACGCCAGCGCCAACTGGTCGTGGAAAACCGCTGCCAGCCGTTGTACGGTCGCCTTGCTCGGCAAAGTGTGGCCTGAGAGTCGCCGAATCAGCGGGCACAGATCAATTTGCAGCAAGCCCCCGACATCCTTGACCTGGAACATAGGTTCGGAAGCTTCAAATCCTGGCCCGTGTTCATACGCGGCCGCCTCCAGCGCCATGCCGGCCTGAGCTTCATAGTCATTGTGCTGACAAAGCCCAAGCAGCGCCGCAACGCCGTCAAACACGCGGCCGGCGGCACTGCTTGCTGCGCAGTTGACGTTGCGGCGGATCATCGCAGTGATCAACTGACGTTCGGCTGAATCCGGCACCAGGCGTCGGGACGCGGGATGTTGATCTACCTGATCGCCAAACGCCTGATACAAAAGCGCCAAGGCACAGCGGCGCGTATCTTTTGCGGCCGCATCACCGCCGGGTAAGCGAAGCGGTTGCAGACGCGCTAGTCGTTTGAAGTCGATCAGATCGGCCAACAGCAATTCACCGCCCCAAATCGTGTGGTCAGCCCCAAAGCCGACACCGTCACACACGATCGCCAACACCGGCTCGGTCTGGTTGTGCTCCGCCATGACTGATGCGGCGTGAGCGTGGTGATGCTGGACGAAGGCCAGAGGCACCCGCCAGTGCCGCGCTAACCGCCGTGCATACGACGTGCTCAAATACATCGGGTGTAGGTCGGCGGCGATCCACTGCGGCTTGTTCCTGAATAAGTCACACAGATCACCGACCGCCTTCTTGAAATAATCAAACGCCAAGGGGTGCTTCAGGTCGCCGAGGTGTTGGCTGAGCACCGCCCCTTGGCTTTGGACCAATGCAATGGTGTTCTTCAGTTCGCCGCCAACGCAGAGTCCCTCGGACAAGAACCCGTCACCGGACCGAGGCAATGGCAATAAGGATGGCGCATACCCTCGAGCACGGCGCACCGGCAAGGGAGCGGATTCGCCCATGTCGATGACGACCGAATCGTCCACGCAACGCTCGATTGGCCGGTCGTGCCACAGCATCGCATCACACAAGCCCCCCAAACGAGCAACCGCCTCGTGGTTGTCGATCACAAGCGGCTCGTCAGTCAGATTCCCGCTGGTCATCACTAAGGCGTCGCACCCCGAATCAAGCGCGGCAAACAGAAGGTGATGAATCGGCGTGTAAGGCAACATCACGCCGAGACGATGCGTCTGTGGCGCTACCTGCTTGACCACACCCGCCCCGGCAAGCCGCGGCGCCAAGACGATCGGACAACGCGGTGATTGCATCAGCTCCGCAGCTTGATCGCCCAGCGCCACCAACTTCCCGGCGCTTTGACGCGAGCGGCACATGACGGCGAAGGGCTTATAGTCACGGTGCTTGAGTTCGCGCAAGTGCGCGACCGCCGCCGTGGCATCGGCACGCGCCGCCAAGTGAAATCCGCCCAGCCCTTTGATGGCAAGTACCCGGCCCTGAGCCAAGTACTGCGCAGCGTTAGTAATCGAATCACCGTCGATCCGCCGACCGGTCGGCTCAACCAATTCCACCTTCGGGCCACAGCGATGACAAGCGATCGGTTGGGCATGGAAACGACGATCCGTCGGATCGGCGTACTGCCGCCTGCAGTCCTCGCACATCGGGAACCGCGCCATCGTCGTGTTCGGACGGTCGTAAGGTACGCGGCGGATGATCGAGAACCTCGGCCCGCAGTTCGTGCAGTTGATTAGACCGTAACCAAATCGCCGATCATGCTCGTCGAATAGTTCGTCAAGGCATTCGCGACAGACGGCAATGTCAACGGTCACATCCACTTGGCCAGTGGACCACTGCTCGGCGCGGTCATGGCTCTGCTGAATGAAAAAGCCTGTTTCGTCGTTCCGCGGGCTGATGGGCGCCGCCGTGATTTGGTGAAATGAAACGAGGGGAGGGTGCTCTTTCTCAAGCGCCCGTGCAAACCGCCCGAGCTGCACGGCCGTCCCCTGGACTTCAATGGTGACACCGTCGATATCGTTGCGAACGAACCCCTGAAGCCGGCATCGGCGAGCGATTCGGTAAACAAAGGGTCTGAAGCCGACGCCTTGGACCTGCCCTTCCAATACAAAACGGCGACGAGCAACAACCCCTGACAAACTCGACGCGGCGGGGCACATGTCGCACCCTCTTTCATTACACGGGCCCGCAGGTCAAACGAGCCGTTCTCTTATCTGAAGTATAGGCTCCCGGCTGCACAACACAAGACAAAATGATCTTTTCAATGCAGAATTTTTCCGACCCTGTTGTCACTTGTCAGGCCAGACCTCAATAAGCAAGCAACAAGACAGCCGTGGCCGGGTTCGTGACGCATAGCCATGGGTAAGAACTATCACACCGGTGAATCGCGGCTGGCTGCTTCGGGTCCCTTAAACGTCCTTGGCTCACCCCGATCGAACCTGCCTCGGTGTGTTACGACCCCCGATCCTCTAACTTAACCTATTACCGTGATAATACTTATAATCGCATCGTGGCTGGACTAAGGTCGGTCTTGGCGTTGCACACGGCGGGCCGACGTGCCGGTCGGCTGATCTTCCAAGTCACACCCTGCCAGGGGCCGATCAGAGCAATGGCAGACCTTTGCCAAGGAGCAGCCCAGATGACGCAGAAACTGACGCC
>JAZGCX010000258.1:0-10490 GCA_036477175.1 Phycisphaeraceae bacterium | reverse complement strand
TCGACCCGCCCCCGGATCGCCTCTTCGGTGAACAGCACCTTCGGTGGTTCTTCGATCATCACTGGACCTCATACCGCCACGGGCCGCGCCATTGGTTGTGGCACACATTCACCGGTTCAGTCGTTCGGCGCGGGCATCCGGTCACCACAGGCTTTGGGTTCAACCAATCTTGTCTTGACCGTTCATGTATGGGTGTAGTGCCTGCGGCACGGTGATCGTGCCGTCTTTGTTCTGGTACATCTCGACGATGGGGATCAGGATGCGTGGGCTGGCGATGACGGTGTTGTTGAGGCTGTGGCAGAAGACGTTTGTTTTGGTTTGGGAGTCTTTGTAGCGGAGGTTCAATCGGCGGCACTGGTAGTCGTACAAGCGTGAGGCACTGTGCGTTTCGCCGTAGGCGCCGGTGGGTCGGCCGTCTTGTGCCTGGGGTCCGCGGCTGGGCATCCAGCATTCGAGGTCGATCATGTCGGCGTTTTTCGGGCCCAGGTCGCCGGTGCAGCACTGCATCAGACGGCAGGGCAGTTCCAGACGTTGCAGGAGCGTTTCGACGAAGCCGATCATCTTCTGGTGCCAGTTGCGGGACTCTTGCTCGTCGGCCTTGCAGATGACGACCTGCTCGACCTTGTCGAACTGATGGATACGGAACAGGCCGGCGGTGTCCTTGCCGGCGGCGCCGGCTTCGCGGCGGAAGCAGGTGGAGATGGTGGTGTAACAGCGGGGCAAATCTTTCGGCCGAAGGATTTCGTTCTGATGCAGGCCCATCAGGCCGACTTCACTGGTGCCGGTCAGGTACAGGTCGTGTCCCGGCTTCGGCGGGTCGGTTTCCCTGATCTGGTAGGCCTGGTCCCGGCCGTGCGGGAAGAACCCGGTGCCGACCATCATTTCATCGCGGACCAGGACGGGCACGGACACGGGGGTGAACCCGTTTTCGTTGGTCATGAAGTCGAAGGCGAATCGGAGGACGGCCTGGTGCAGTTTCATGCCGGCGCCGGTGAGGACGTATGAGCGTGTGCCGGCCATCTTGACGCCGCGCTCGAAGTCCACCATGCCCAGGTTCTGCATCAGTTCGATGTGTGACCTGGGTTGGAAGCCCTTGTTCTGCTCGAACGATTTGGCCGGGTCGAACCAGGGGGGGTTCCACCGTCGGATTTCGACGTTGTCATCGGCGGAGGCGCCCAGGGGCACGTCGGCGTCGGCGGGTTGGGGGACCGCAAGCCAAAGCGCGTCTCGTTGCGGCTGGAGTTTCCTGATGCGATCTTCGAGCTGGCCTTGTTGTGTCTTGATCTGATTCGGTCGGGCCTGGAGCGTGGTCATCTGTTCGTTAAGGGTGGCTTGTTGTGAGGGGTCGGCTTGCTTCAATTGGCCGGCCAGTTGGCCGATCTGCTTGCCGATGCGGTTCTTTTCCGCGACGAGTTGTTCACGTTGCGTCATGTCGGCGCGGAGTTCGGTGTCGGCGCGGAGCAATTCGTCCACGAGTGCAGGGTCCATCCCTTTGTCCGTCGTGCCTTTGCGGTACTTGCCGGGGTGGTCGCGCAGGTCTTTGAGGTCGATCATGGCGGCTAGGGTATAGGGTCCAGGGTCCAGGGTCTAGGTTATGTTGGAGCAGGTGACGTCCGTCGTGGCGGACTGCGCGTGGACCGGGCCATGCGATCGCTGTCGGGCAGTGCTGCGTTTTGGCAAGCTGCTGTTGGCAACGTTCAAGTGATGGTTTTGCGCCCGGCCGCCGGCCCCGAAACCCTAACCTCTAACCCCTAACCTCGAACCCCTAACCCCTAAACCCTAACCCCTAAACCCTAAACCCCAGACCCTTGCGAACGACGTGAACGATGCGTGCGCGGAGCAGTCGGCCGCGGAGCAGTCGGGTCTGCGGGTCGTTGGGCCGCAGTTCGGCGGCGCGGTTGAGCCAGTAGCGGGCGTGTGCGAGTCGGCGCAGGTCGAGGTAGGCCAGGATCAGGTTGTGCATCGCCAGCAGATGGTCCGGGTCCAGGCGCAGCGTCCGGCGGCAGTCGAGGACGCCCTGGTCGAGTTGGTGCGACAGCATCCGGGCCACGCCGCGGTAGAACAGGGCGGTGGCTCGCTTGGCGGGGTCGATTGCCGGTGCGTCGGTCTGGTCGATCAGCGTGGTCAGGGCGTCGATGGCGGTTTCGGGGTGGTGCAGCTCGATGAGCGTGCGGGTCAGTTCGAGCGTCTTTTCGGTGGTTCGGCCGTCGCGTTGGAGTTCGGCCTGGAGGTGCTCGAGCGCGGCGTGGTGTTGGCCGCGTCGGATGGCGACCTGGGCCAGTCCCAGTTGCACGGCCGGGCGGTTGGGGTCGAGCCGATCGGCCATGCTCAGTTCGGCAGCGGCGTCGTCGAGGTGGCCCGACAGCAGGCCCAGCTCACCCAGGTGCAGGTGGGCGTCGGCGACGGTCGGGTCCAGTTCAAGCACCCGGCGGAACTTCTCGGCCGCCTCGGCGTGTTTGCCCATCTCGACCAGCAGGTGGCCCAATTGGAGCAGGGTGTCGATGTCGCCCGGGTCCTCGCGGAGTTGGTGGAGGAAGAACTGTCGTGCGCGTTGGTGTTGACCGCGCTGCCAATGGGCGTGCGCCAGGTGGGCGTAGGCGTCGGGGTAATGCGGGTCGATCCGCTGGGCTTTTTGCCAGCACCAGATAGCCCGGTCCAGGTCGCCGCGGGCAGCGAGGCTGTGTGCGATATGGTCGTAGCAGGTGGGGCAGTCTTCGGTGATCTGGCGGGCGAGATAGAACATCTGCTCGGCCTGGTCGTGGTCGCCGAGCTGGGCGTAGGCCAGGATGCGATAGCAGTAGGCCGGCTCGCACTGCGGGTCCAGCTCGGACACGCGTTGGAGCAGTTCGACGGCGCGCTGGTGCTGTTCACAGTGGACCAGCGCTTCGGCCAGGTGGAGCATGGTGTCGATGTCATCGCCGCGCAGGAGCAGCACGTGCTCGAAGGCGGCGATCGCTTCTTCGCGGCGGCCGAGGGCGTCGAGCGTCAGCGCCAGGCCGAAGTGCCACTCACTCTGGTCGGGGTTGACCGACAGGGCGAGTTTGAGTTCGGCCAGCGCCTTTTCCCACTGGCCGGCCTCATAGAATTGATGGGCCCGTTCGGCGTGGTGCTCGGCGTTTGACCAGTCGTTCATCATGGGGTCCGGTGTGGACGATCTTAGTGGTTGGGGGTTCGATCGGCCGGGGTCGGCTAATTTGGCGGACTCGGCGGGCGGATCACCCGATAGTAAAACGGTAGCTTACCGCGCCGCGTGGGCTATGATAAGGCCCATCGGTTGTATTTTTCGTCGGCTTCAATTGACTGAGTCGGCCCGCTTACTGGACGTTTAGACCGATGCCCTTTTTCGGCCAAGCCCGAATCCGTTATCCGGCTGGTGCGGCGGCGGTGCGTCCACCGGCGGTGGCGGTGATTGTTGTGCTGGCGGGCTGGTCGGCGGGTTGCAGTGGTTTACGGGCCGTCGTGGAGATATTTGACCCCGGCCCGATCGTCTCGCCGTTGCCGTTGCCGCCGCCGTCGCCGGAGCAGGAGGCGGCCGCCGTCGCCGCTGATCCCTATGCGCTGGTGGAGTTGCGGGTGGCCGCGATCGGTCGGCTCCCGGACCACCGCACCCAGCGGGTCGCCGCCGTGCTGATCCGGCTGACCGATGAGGATCAGCCGGCTGCGGTGCGTGCCGCGGCGTTCGACGCGCTGGCCAGGCTCAGCGGCGTGCTGGATTTGGGCGACGACGTGGTGAAGTGGCGTCAGTGGTGGGCCCGGCACCACGATCTGGCCGAGCACGAATGGCAGATGCGGCTGATTGACCACTTTGCCCGCCGTGCCCTGGAGCTGCGAGAGCAGCAGCAGTGGATGCAGGACAAGCTGGTTGAGGTGCAGCGTCAGCTTTATCGTGCCATGCCGCCGGCCGATCGGCCCGAAGCGTTGGTCGCGATGTTGGGCGATCGGTTGGAAGCGACGCGAAACCTGGCGATGGACCTGATGGGCCAACGGCTGGTGGAACCGGAGCAGGTCGGCCCCGAGCTTCGTCAGGCGCTGATGGCGCGGCTGGATGATCCGTCGCCGCCGATCCGCCGCCGCGCGACCCTGCTGCTGCGCGACCTGTCCGACGAGGCCGCGGCCGATGCGGTGGCGCGGCGCTTGGTGATCGGCGCGGAGCAGGACCGGTCGGTGCTGCGGGCGTATCTGCTGCTGTTGGCGCGGATACCGCGGCGACCGGCGGTCGACGAGGCGCTGCGGTTTCTGGGCGACCCGGAGTTGCGGGATGGGGCGGCGGCGGTGTTGGCTGCGGCCGCAGACGACCACATGCTGAATGATGAGCAGGCGTCCGCCGCGCTCAAGATGGTCCGCCAGCAGTTGCGCGGTGACCGATTGCCCCAGCCGCAGGTCGTGGCCCTGCTGGGTCGGATCGGCGACGACCGCGATTGGCGGCGGATTGCCGGCTGGCTCGATAGCGACAACGATGCGGTCCGCGAGTCGGCGGCCCAGGCGTGGGCGCGGTCCAACCGATCGCTTCAACCGCTGGCCGAGCGCGCCGGCGACCCGGTGATCCAGCCGATCGTGATCGTGGCGGCGACGCAGCGTGGCAACCGGGGCGACACGCTGCTGGCACTGATCGAGCACAAGCCCGCGCAGCAACAGGCGGCCGAGTCGTGGCAACGCGCGGTGGTGGCGATGGCGGCGCGGGTCCCGCCGACCGCAGCCATTGTGGCCCAACGGAAGCTGGCCCAACGCGATGAGCCGCTGGCGCTGCGCGACCAATTGCTCACCGCGACCATCGACACGATTGCCCCGGGCGGCGGCGCGGCCCGCGTCCATGCGCACTCAAAAATCCTGGCCGACCTGCTGCTGACCCGGGCAGCGGTTCGATTTGATGATGGCGACCCCCAAGCTGCTCTTGACGACTACAAGCGCCTCGCCACACTGCCCACGCTCGAACCCGACCAGCAGCAGCGATACCACCACGACCTGCTGCGGGCCCGGCTCGAAGTCGGCGCCATCGACGAGGCGTTCGCCCTGGCCGAGCAGGTGCTCAAGGCCGACGACCGACCGCCGCAATCGTCTGACACGGCACGGCAGATCGCCGCACTGTTCCTGCACGCGGCCGACCGGGGCCTGGCGGCCGGGCAGCTTAAGCAGACACGGCAGGTCCTCAAGGGCCTTGACGTCCTGTTTAACGGGGCGTTGCCCAACGAGCTGGCCGATCAGGTCACGGACCTGCAGACCCGGCTCAACTTAGCCGCGTCACCGCCCGGCCCGGTTGGCGATGGCGCGGCCCCTTCCAGCACGGCGACCGCCAATACGGGGACCGACACCGGCACTGACATCCTTGACGAACCATAGCCCAATGCCCGCCCGTTTGGTGGCGTGATTTTGCCCACTGATGCCGCTATACTCCCTCCACTTTGTGAAGTGAGAGGGAAAACCCAGGCCATGCCCAGCACCATCACCGGCAAAGCTTTCGTGCTCGGCGATGATGTCGACACGGACCAGATCATCCCCGCCGAGTACCTTTCGTATAACCCCGCCGACCCGGCCGAGCGCAAATACTTCGGGATGTACGCCTGTGCGGGCGTGCCGACGAAGCAGTCGGGCCTGCCCGACGGCGGCAAACGCTTCGTGGAACATGACCAGTTCAACAGTGAATACGCGATCGTGATCGGCGGAAGGAACTTCGGCTGCGGGTCGTCGCGCGAACACGCCCCGCTGGCGATCGCCGAGGCCGGTGTCAAGGTCGTTGTCGCCGAGTTCTACGCCCGCATCTTCTTCCGCAATTGCGTCAACGGCGGCTACCTGCTGCCGTGCGAATCGACCCAATGCCTGATCGACGAAATCCGCACCGGCGATGAGTGCGAAGTGGATGTCGAGGCCGGTACCATCACCAACAAGACCACCGGCAAGTCCTACCGGCTCAAACCACTGGGCGACGCCAAGCCGATCATCGACGCCGGCGGCGTGTTCGAGTACGCCCGTCGGATGGGGATGCTCAGCAGATAGATTGCGGATTGATGATTTCGGATTGGCGACTGTACCGCCCTATTTGATCCGGGCTCGGTCAGGTCCAAATTGATAAATCCGAAATCGAAGACCCGTGAAACGAAATCCGACATTGTTGATCCATGAACGCTGATTACCTCAAAGCCAAACACCAGGCCGGGCTTACGTATGACCGGTACGTCGCCACGGGCAAGCCCGAGCAGCGGGAAAACTGGCAGAAGATCTACCACCAGGCTCAACTGGGCGACGGCCAGCGCAAGCTGGTCGAGTCGTTCACGCGGAAGATCAACGTGATCGCGCTGTCGGGCATCTGGTGCGGCGACTGTGTGCAGCAGTGCCCGCTGATCCAGCGCATCGCCGAGGTCAACCCCGACAGTATCGACCTGCGTTGGCTTGACCGCGATGAACACAAGGACCTTCAGGAACGGGTCGCCATCAACGCCGGCCACCGGGTCCCGGTCGTGCTGTTCTGTGCGGAGGACTACGAGCTGGTGGCGTGGTACGGCGACCGGACGCTGTCGCGTTACCGGGCGCTGGCCGAGCGCCAGTTGGGCCCCGGTTGCCCGTTCCCCGGCGCGGCGGTGCCGGACGACGAGTTGGCGGCGACGCTGCGCGACTGGGTCGAGCAGTTCGAGCGGGCCCACCTGCTGCTTCGGCTCAGCACACGGTTACGCCAAAAGCACAACGACTGACTTTTCCTTCTCCTAACGGCATCCAACGCGGGGCGAAAAGGTATCCAAGCCGGGTGGAACAGCGGCTTGCGATACCAGGCGAGGCGGGATATCATGCGCGGCTCCCGATGAATCGAGCTGCCTCGGTGGATTGTCGGATCAGGCGATCCCGGGCTGATGAACTGCAACCAGGACCAACGGATTTTTGAAGGTGGCAAAGAAAGCGACGACCAATCGCCGACCCAAAGCGCGATCCGCCACGAGCGGCGCGGCGTCGCGGCCGATCGGCAAGACGAACAAGACCGCTGCCCGGTCCAAGGCCGAGACAACCGGGAAGAAGAAAACCGCCGAGCGGACGACGAGCGGGACCATCAAGAGCAAGGTCGCCACGAAGAGAACGAACAAGAGCGTGAAGGTTGGGGCATCCGAGTCCGTCGGGTCGGCCCGGTCCACCGTCAAGCCTGCCGCCAAAAACAATGCCAAGGCGAATAAGGCCGCCAGTCCCAATTCCAAGACCAGGACGGCGTCATTGTCGGCGGTCGAGGAGCCGACCCCACGCGATCTGCCCACCGAGGCACAGCTCCGCCGCGTCAAAACCGGTCTGTCGCGCAAGGACCTGAACCATTATCGCGAACGGTTGCTGAAAAAGCGCGCCGAGATCATCGGCGACGTGACCAAGATGGAGACCGACGCTCGCAACCCCAACTCCGGCGGCAACCTCTCCAGCATGCCCATGCACATGGCCGACATCGGCTCGGACAATTACGAGCAGGAGTTCACCCTTGGCCTGGTCGAGTCCGAACGCAGGTTGCTGCGCCTGATCGACGAAGCGCTGATGCGGCTCAGCAACAAGACCTACGGGGTCTGCATCGAGACCGCCAAACCGATCGGTCGAGCCCGGCTCGACGCCAAGCCCTGGGCCAAGTACTGCATCGAGGTGGTAAGAGAAAAGGAACGCCTCGGCCAGCTCTGACCCAGCAGACCCAGCGGATGACACCGCCAAGCACATCAAGCACACCCGGTGATCCATCTTTAGCGGCGAGCCCGAAGCGCCGCCTGTCAGCCGGCCGCCATCCGCGGTCGATTGCCTTGTTTGTGGCCCTGACGCTGGCCGTGCTGGTGGTTGACCTGGCGACCAAGTGGCTTTCGTTCAAGCACGTCGCCGGCACACCGGTGCTGCTGACGCGTGAGAACGCCGCCGACGCCGATACGATCCCGGCGCACGACGAGATCGTCTTTGTCCCGAAGCTGCTGGCACTGAAACTGACGACCAACACGGGGGCGGTGTTTGGCCTGGGCAAGGGCAGCCGGGGCGTGTTTGTGCTGGTCAGCGTGGTCGCCGCGGCGGTGATCGTGCGAGTGTTCTACCGCAGCCGGGTCGGGGCGTACGCCCTGCACCTGGCGCTGGGGCTGATCTTCGCCGGGGCCGTGGGCAACCTGTACGATCGGCTCTGCTTCGGCGCCGTGCGCGACATGTTCTGGCTGTTCCCCGAGGTGACGCTGCCGTTCGGATGGGCCTGGCCCGGTGGCAATGACGAGGTGTATCCCTGGCTGTTCAACGTCGCCGACGCCGCGCTGGTTGTCGGCGTGATCCTGCTGATGATCGTCATGTGGCGGCACGACAAGCGTCAACAAACCGCGCTAGCAAGCCGCGATTGAGCGGCCCGTCCCCGCCGCGCTCCGGGTGCCACTGCACGCCCAGATAAAACCGCCGCGCAGGATCGTCAATCGCTTCAATCACCCCGTCCGGCGCCCGGGCCACGATGCGCATCCGTCCGGGGGCCGCCACCGCCTGCTGGTGATGCGATACCACAGTCAATGTTTCATTACCCTCGAAGCCAACGGATTCCAATCCGTGGGTTTCGGTCAACACGGAATCACGTACACACAGTTCGATGGCGTGCTGATGGTGATTGAAATGGACATCCGCGTTGGGATGTGTTTCCGGCAGGTATTGATCCAACTTCCCTCCCGCGTGCAGGGCCATCATCTGCATCCCCAGACACACGCCCAGCACCGGCATTGCCGGGTGTTGATCGACGGCTTGGAGCAGGGCGAGGTCAAACGCCTGCCTCTGCGGATCGACCGGGCGGGCCTTGGGATGCGTCGGCTCGCCGAATGCTTCGGTTCTCGGGTCCACCCCGCCGCTGAGGATGATCCCGTCGCACATCCGCACATAAGTTTGCGCCAGCCCCGGCTCATGCGGCAGCAACACCGGCACACCGCCCGACTCAGCGACGCACCGGCTGTAACCGGTCCCCACCTCGTACCGCCCCGACTCAGCGGTGTTGTTGAGATTGTCTGCGACAATACCGACCACCGGCTCTGGCATGGCGGCATTGTAAGTCACCGCACCAATCGCAGTAACCGCAGGAACCACAAAACCGCAGTCACCGCAGTCACCGAAGATGGCACGGGATGCAGTTGAGCCTTCGGGCGGTTCTCGCGGTTGCTGCGGTTGTCGCCGGCTCTGCTACAATCGTGTCGGGCGCGGCAAACGTTTTTGAGAAAGGCATCAGGTTGCTCGCTTTTCAACAGTGCATCCATCCGGACTGTGCGGCAACGTACTCGGTGGACGAGGTGCATATTTCGTGCCCGCGGTGCGCCAAGGCCGGCCGGCATTCGCTGTTGGACATCCGTTACGACTGGAGCCGGCTGCCGGTGCCCGAGTCGTTTGCGTTCTTCGAGCCGCGGTGGATGACCAAGGGAGAGCACGGCGAGGGGTCGTTGGACTTCTCGGGCGTGTGGCGGTTCCGCGAGCTGCTGCCGTTCTACCGCAACGAACAGGCGATCGTCACGATCGGCGAGGGCCGGACCAACCTGCAGGACGCGGCGCTCCTGGCCAAGCAGATCGGCCTGCGGCCGGGGAATCTGTTCCTCCAGTACGAGGGACTGAACCCTTCGGGATCGTTCAAAGACAACGGGATGGCGGCCGCGTTCACCCACGCCCGCATGGTCGGCACGGAAAAAGTCGCCTGCGCGTCAACCGGCAACACGTCGGCGAGCCTGGCCATGTTCGCCAGCCTCAGCGGCATGACGGGGATCGTCTTTATCGGCAGCGGCAAGATTGCCTACGGCAAGCTGAGCCAGGCGCTGGACTATGGCGCGTTGACGCTGCAGATACAGGGCGATTTCGATGCGTGTCTGCGGCGGGTTCGACAGGTGGCCGCGGAAAGACCGGAACTGGGCGTTTACCTGATGAACAGCATCAACCCGTTTCGGATCGAGGGTCAAAAGGCGATCATGTACCGTGTGCTGGAGGCCCTGGACTGGCAGCCGCCGGACTGGATCATCTGCCCCGGCGGGAACCTGGGCAACTGCTCGGCGTTCGGCAAGGCGTTTGCCGAACTCAAAGAGTTGGGTCTGGTCGATCGGATCCCGCGGCTGGCCGTCATCCAGGCGACCGGCGCCAATCCGCTGTTCGAGTTGTACACGCAGCAGGGGCTTCGCTGGAACGACGGACGGTATGACTACAAGCACGTCGCCCGGTACTACCAGCAGCTCGACGCCGCCGACGTGCACGCGCACACGATCGCCAGCGCTATCGAGATCGGCCGGCCGGTCAACCTGTCCAAGGCGCTGCGCACGCTCGAGATCATGAACGGTGTGGTGCGGCAGGTGGACGATGAGACGATCCTGGAACACAAGGCGATGGTGGGGCGGTTCGGCTTCGGGTGCGAGCCGGCCAGCGCCGCCTCCGTCGCCGGGGCGCACCTGCTTGTCGAAGAGGGCGTGATCGGCAAAGACGAACGGGTCGTCTGCATCCTCACCGGCCATCTGCTTAAGGACCCCGACGCCACGGTCTGCTATCACACCGGGATTGACATG
>JAZGCX010000257.1:0-9339 GCA_036477175.1 Phycisphaeraceae bacterium | reverse complement strand
TTGGTCGTCAGCTCGTTGGTGGTCTCCTCGGGGATGACGAAAGTGCCTTTGAGTTCGGTGAACCCGGTGGAGACCGACGGCCGCAGCTCCATGCGGATAAAGCCGTCATCACTGATGAACGCGCGGAAGGTCAACTGCGTGCCGACGTCGAGGAACTCGATGGTCTGGGTGGTGGAGGTGTCCGTGCTGGTGGTGGACAGGTACCCTAGCCGTTGACCGACGAGCAGGTCGGCCTTCTGGCGGTTGAGTGCGAGGATGGTGGGCTTGGCCAGAATGGTGGTGTCGGTGACCTCATCCAGGGCGCGGATGAACGCCTGGACGCTGGTGCCCAGCAGACCGATCTTGATGCCCGAAGCCCCGGCGCCGGTGTTGCCGACGGTGGTCTGTGCGGCCTGGCCGGTGCCGCTGCCGATGGCCGGCTTCACGCCGCCGATCATGTCGTCCACCACACCCAGCGGGGTCGTGAACTCATCGAAGTCGAAGTCGATGATGGCAGAGATATCGACGCCGAAGGCGTTGTCTTCATTGAGATCGGCCTGGAGGATGGTCGCCTCGACCTGCACCTGTTTCGGCCGAACGTCCAACTGGCCGAGCACGGCCATGATCTCGTCGATGTTGGCGGCGTAATCGGTGATGACCATCACGTCGCCGAAGGCGTTGCTGTTTGCACCGCCGTCGTTGATGTCGGCCTGAAAACCCTTTTTCACGTCACCGCTGATGGCGATGGAGCCGGCGCCCGACAGCAACGGGCTGACGTACGTGGAGGCGTCGGCGGCGGTCAGGTAGTTCAGCCGAACCACGCGGGTGACGGTCCTGCGTTCGGCGGCCTCGATCTTCTCCAGCTCCACGGTGGTGTAAACGTGAATGAAGTTGCCCTTCTCACGGTACCCGAAGCCGTTGGTGTGAAGGATCGCGCCCAGCGCCTCGTAGAAGTCAACCTGATACAGGTCGGCCGAGATCACGCCCGAGACGTTGCGGCTGACGACGATGTTGCGCTGTGACTGGATGCTCAGCAGTTGGAGCACCTTGGTCAGGTCCAGGTCCTTCACGTGCAGATCGATCAGCCCGAAGGACCCAACGTTTACCTCCTGCGTGTCGTCCGCGTCGGTCTGCTCGTTGGACTCGAACAGCGAGGTGGACTCAACGGCGGCTTCGTCGGCCTGGGCAGCGGCGTTAACCCATCCCCCGTCGTCAGCCCCGATTGCCGAGGCCGTACAAACGCACCCGATGGCCCAAAAAAAAACGATTGCGGTGCCCTTGATCTTCTGTGCTTCCATGTCTCCGA
This sequence comes from Phycisphaeraceae bacterium, assembly GCA_036477175.1. Classification (GTDB taxonomy): domain Bacteria; phylum Planctomycetota; class Phycisphaerae; order Phycisphaerales; family Phycisphaeraceae; genus JAZGCX01. The sequence continues at coordinate 8,054 of JAZGCX010000257.1, read as the reverse complement.
CTCCTTGTGAGTCTGTGAAGTTGCTGAGGGTTTGCGGCGTTACGGGTGCCTCGGTGAGGCGGCCGCCCGTTGTGATTCACCAACCTTCTGTCGTTGTCCTTACATCTCCAAGCGGATCTTGATGCCGTTCTTTTCGATGATGACCTGTCGACTCATAATCTTCTTGACTGTAAATCCACGGATCTTCTGGCCGACCAAGACGACCTGACCATTGATCACGGCACGGGGCTGGTCGCCGAGGATCGTCGTCTGCAGCACCAGGCCGTTCGGGCCTCGGATGCCACGTAGCAGATCATCGGCAGGATTTGACGGTGACTTTTCTAGGGTAACCTGAACGTGATCAGAAGAAACGATCCGAGTATATGAATCGGGGTTGACGACGAACAGGTCGCGCGTAAGTGTTTTTGGCAAATCGACATAGACAATCTCCCGGCGGGTGCTCCGCTCGGAGGCGTCGCCTTCGACGGATGCCGAGGCCTCGTCCGACGGCGTGGCGATCGCCGTTCGCGGCACCTGCTTGAGCATCAGCCGACCCCACAGCAGCAGGGCCACCAGCAGCAGGCCCACCATCAGCGAAAGCTTCTTCTTGTCAGAGGTCAGCTGAAAGAACAGCCGACGGACTTTCGGCATCATGGCTCGGGGTGCTCCGGCATAGAGAAGAACGTGCTCAGCTCGATCTCGACCTTCAGCGGGCGGGTCGGGTCGCCTGTATCGGCTTCGATCATCAGCCGTTCAATCCGGATCAGCCGGTGCATCAGCTCGATCTGTCTGAGGAAGCCGAACACCTCCGGAAACGAGGCTGTGAACCGCAAGCTGACCGGCATGACGCTGTAGTCAGGCCCGTGACGGATCGGCTCGGTTTGGAACTCGGGCTCGCCGACTTGTTGGTCGTTCAGTTGGTGGCTGATCTGCCGCAACAGGTCGGCCAGCTCGTCGCGCTGCGGCACGTACCGCTGCGCACCGCTGACGGCCTGCTGCAACTGCGCAACGTCTTCGGCCAGGCGGCGCAGACTCCTGGTGTCGGCCAGCTCGAACCCGAGCTGGTAGCGGGCCTTGGCGATCCGCGCGTCCAGGTTGGCGGCCTTGAGCTTGTTCGGGACATACACGCCCAGCGCGAATGCCCCCGACAAGCTCACCAGGATCAACATCGTCTTGACCTGATCGCGTTCAATGCGCATCGGCCACCTCCCGGTCGGTGCCCGGTGGCTGGTGCGACTGATCACGGGTCGCGAACCGCTGATCGCCGTCCACCGACCCCGGACCACTGCTCACCGGCCGCTGGGACGTCGGTTTGTAGTCACAATCCAGCCGGACCTGCATCGACAGGCGGAACTGCCGCCCGATCAGATCGCCCGCCCTTATCGTGCGGCTAAAGTGCATCTTCACGTCAGAAAACAGCGGATGGTCGCTCAGGGCGCCGACGAAGTTGGCGATGTCCAGGTCGCTGGCCGCCAACCCCGTCATCTCGAGCTCCAGGACCGGCTTGTATTCGGCCGGCACGACAGAGTTGGGTGAGGCCGCCAAGGCGCGGGCGTACTTGCCCCTCGTTGCCGGCAGGTGCGAATCGATCCGCAGGTCGGTCAGGGCAATCGACTCGGGCATTTGCTGGCCGAGCGTTGCCACGATCTGACTGTGACGCAGCGGCAGCGCCAGCTCACGCTGGATGCGAAGCTGATGGGTCAGCCCCTGGTAGCGCTGCTGCAGCTTGGTCAGCTCGTTCATCTGTTGCTTGGCGGCGGCGACCTCGGTCTCGAGGTTGTCGGCGTACGTCTCGACCGATGCCAGGTGGCTGCGCGAGGTGGTCATGTAACCCACCATGCACACCGCGACCCCGATGATCAGGGCGATCTGGCGGTAAATGCGGCTCATGCGTGCCTGATCGGTGACGAACGTCTCAGGCAAGAAGTTGACCTGGTTCATGCCGCACCCCGCTTCCGCAGCGCGCGGGCGTCGGGCCGCATCGACAGCCCGGCGGCCACGGCCCAGAGACGAGGATCGTCATTGGCGGTGGAACGCGAGGGGGGCTCGGCGTCCCCGGCCGACGCCTCGCCGCCATCCGGCGACGGCTTCAGCGGCGACAGGTCGACGTGGTTGAGGGACTGGGCCGGCTCAATCGCCACGCGGGTGCCGTCGGCCAGGACCTCGACCACGCTGGGGTCACGCGACTCGCCGCCGACCAGCGTCACCTGCTCGGGGCGTCGGCCGCGGAACGTGACGCTGTAGTACCGAAGGCACAACTGCAACTCCTTCGACAGATCCTGCACCACCGACCGCATGGCCTCGAACACCGCGCGCTTGACATTTTCGCGCCCCGTCGAACCGAACGGCACCGAATCGCCTTCGCCCTCCGGCTCGTCATCGCGCAGGCGGCGGCGGAGCTCGGCGGCCTCGGCCACCGACAGGTTCAGGTGCCGCGCCACCGTCTCGTCCAGCTTGCGCCCGCCGATGTCGATCAGCTTGAAGAACACCACCCGGCCGTTACGGACGATCACCACCTTGCTCGACGAGAAGCCCATGTCCAGCACCACCCTGGCCGGGGCCTGCAAATCCGCAGGATCAAACCGACCCAGGCAACGCGCCAGTGCGCCGGGCACCACGTCGATCGCCACCGGCTGCAAGTCGCATCCGGTCAGCATCGCCAGATGCTCCTGCACCGCGGCGCGATGGGCGGCCATAACGATGATCTCCTGGCGAAGCTCCTCGCCCTGGCGCACCTCGCCGGCATTGAAGTATTGCAGGTACACCTCGTCACTGGGCAGGTTCAGCCGATCCGTCGCCTCCCACTCCACCGCGGCGTGCAGGTCGTCGGCGGGCATCTTCGGCAGCCGCAGGTTCTTGTACTGGATGGCCGTCACCGGCAGACAGCTAACCACCTTGCAGCCGACGAAAGGCTGCGACGTGAGCATGTCGCGGATCAATTCGGTGAGCAGCCCGCAGCGTTCGGCGCCGTCGGGGGGCGAGTCGGTGGGGAGCGTGCGGCTGGCCGCGGCGATCGCCGTGTAGCTGCCAAGCGCACTGGGGCCGCGCGACAGCTGAAGCAACTTCACGCTGTGGGTCCCCAGATCAATGCCAATCGGGCACCGGCTCCTATTCCAATTGCCTCCGAGCACGGCACACTCCTGCATGACAACAAGCAGTTAACTTCAACAACGCGCGGGTCGGCTCGGCTGACTTCGGCGAAGTCAAGTCCCGCCGCCAAATACTCCCTTCATCCGCACCGATCTGCGTTCACTGGCGGCTGATTCCTCACGGCGCCACCGGCGCCACGGTGACCCGCCCGGTGAAAGGGGTGACCTCCACGCGGTAACGGGTGTTTTTGAACCCCAGTTCAATGGTGCCGCCGCTTAGCGGCGCGCCCATGTCGTCAAACTCCAGGATCGTCGGCGTCGCGCCGCCGAAGTTCACGCTGTCAATCACGACCCCGCTGAACCGGCTGTCGGTCGAAAAGTCAACCACGTAGTTGTTCGACGAGGCCCCACCGGCTTTCCACGACACGCCCAGCGTCGTCCCATTGGCGTCGATCAGCCGGTAACGGTTCAGGGTCGGCTCAAACACGACGCGGCGGTTGGCCTGTTGGGCGATCGCCTCGTTCTGGGCGTAGATGATGTCGGCGATGATGATCCGAGGGGCAGCCTGGATCGTCAGGGTGCCCGGATGAAGCATGTGCGGCACCACGATCGCCCCGATCACGCCCATGATCGCCACCACCATCAGCACCTCGATCAGCGTGAACGCCCCGGTCCCCCCCCGCGACACAGAGCGCCTGCAGGGCCTTGAACCGGACGCGCGGCGGGGCCGAATCGTATTAGGCTTCGGTCGTTTCACGTTCATCCCCCCTGGCTGGTCGGCGTCGGGGGCCTCAGCCCTCTTCGTCCGGCGACGTTGCGATGCGAACCCTGACCTCGCCGGACGTGAGCAGGTTGATTAGTTCGTCGGCCTTCTGTGACTGCTGCTTAAGCAGGTCGATCATCTGCATGCGCTGCTGACCGGCGTTGGGGATGCCCGCGGCCTGGGCCTGGCTCACCAGGGGCAGGGCCTGGGCGACCGATCGGTCCGAGCCCGGCGCCGGTGCCGTCCAGGCCGTCCAGATCTGCAGCGCCAGCAGAACCGTCAGGATCGTCAGAATCGTGTTGAGGTAACGAAGCGATCGCATGGCGTAACCCTTTTCTTCTATCGACTCATCATTCGTTCAAGCGCGAGCCGGCCCGTGTCGAGCCGGTCCGGGGCGACACGCCCCGGCTCGCATCGGAACATGCAGGTTCCGCATCCACGGCGGTCTGCGCAAAGAGTCACTCGGGCGGTTAAGCCCGAGTGACTGCTGGATCGTGCACTTCCAGATCAATAGGTCTGGATGTCGAGGCTATCGGCACCGGTCTGGCCCGGGTCGAGCAGACCCGAATCGATCGCCTTGGTCACCTCCATGCTGCCCTGGACCTCACCGTTCACGTCGTTGTACACCCACCCGACGGCCGCGGTCGCCACACCCAACGCCCCGCTACCCGCCGCGACCTCGATGCCGAGGACGCCGGCCGAGAACGGATTGGCCGGGGCCTTCATGAGGTACGGACCGTAGTCAATGCCGGCCGCACCGAGGACGTCAGTCGCGATGGTGAGGTTCAGGAACTGAGCCATCTGCGCCGCAGTCGGGTAATCGCCGTTGTGCTGAATCTGATACAGCTCAAGCTGGCTCCGGATCGACTGAAGCTGCGTGACCAGGCTCGACGCCTTGGCCGTTTCCGACGCGCTGGTGAACTGTGGGATGACGATCGCGGCCAGGATGCCGAGGATCACCACGACGATCAGGATTTCCACCAGCGTGAAACCTGAAAGTTTGCGTTTGCGTGCCGACATGAGAATTCTCCTCTCAAATGCGGACCAACCAGTTGATCATGCGTACGTGCGGGTCCACCAGAACCCTATACTCTACTCTTGGTTACGACTTCCTCGGGCCGGTTCGTACGAACCGCACCCGTAGCGCGGCTTGCCAATCTCCCCGCAGGCGGGCCCACACCGCAGGGAACTGACCGTCGCCACGTTCACCGGATTCACCTTCGGCGATCGGTCGAACCGACTTAAGTTCGCCGTCGGCATCAGGTGGGTCACGCTTTTAAAGATCGGTCCGGATGCGCCGACCCGATGACGTTAACCAGATCAAAGCAACGATATAAACCCCCGCCGGACAAGCCCGCGATGCCACCGCAGCGTGTTAAGACGTGACGGAGGTGAAGGCCAACCGTTACAGACGGAACAGACCGAATGATGAATGCCGTCACTCTTCCGGTTCGAGCACGGCCATGAACGCTTCCTGGGGGATATCCACGGTGCCGACGCGTTTCATCCGCTTCTTGCCCGCCTTCTGCTTCTCCAGCAGTTTGCGTTTGCGGGTCACGTCGCCGCCGTAGCACTTGGCGGTCACGTTCTTGCCGACGCTCTTGATCGTCTCGCGGGCGATGATCTTGCCGCCGATCGCCGCCTGCTGCGGGATCTCAAACAGGTGCCGGTCAATTTCCTTCTTGAGTCGCACCAGCAGGTTTCGGCCGCGCTGCTCGGCCTTGTCGCGGTGGGTGATGACCGACAGGGCATCGACGCGCTGGCCGTTGATCAGGATGTCGAGCTTGACCAGCCGATCGGCGCGGAAGCCGGTGAGGGTGTAGTCCATCGTGCCGTAGCCGCGGGTGATCGACTTGAGCTTGTCGTAGAAGTCGTAAATGATCTCGGCCAGGGGCAGCTCATACACCAGAATCTGCCGCGTCTCGGAGAGGTATTGCTGTTTCTTATAGATGCCGCGCCGGGTTTCGCACAGCTTCATCAGGTCGCCGATGGATTCGTTGGGGGTGATGATCTCGACGCTGACGATCGGCTCGCGGACCTGCCTGACCGTGGACATGTCGGGTAGATCAGCCGGATTGGTGATGTGGATCACGTTGCCGCCGGTCAGTTCGATCTCGTAGGTGACGGTCGGGGCGGTCTGCACGATCTGCACGCCGCTTTCCCGTTCCAGCCGCTCTTGGATGATCTCTATGTGGAGCATGCCGAGGAATCCGCAGCGGTAGCCGAAGCCCAGCGCCTCGCTGTTCTGCGGGGCGTAGGTGAAGCTGGCGTCGTTGAGGTGCAGCCGGTCAAACGCGTCGCGGAGTTGTTCGAACTGCGTGTCGCCCGCCGGGTAGAAGTCGCAGAAGACCATCCGCTGCGGTTCACGATACCCGGGCAGTGGTTTGTCGGCCGGGTCCGTGTTCAGCGTGATCGTTTCGCCGATGTTCACGTCGTCGAGCGTCTTGATCGACGCGACGAGGTAGCCGACTTCGCCGGCGGCCATCGGGGCCTTTAGCGGCGTCATCTTCGGGGTGAACTTGCCCAGCTCGCCGACGGTGTAGGTTCGGCCGGTCCGCATCATGCGGATCTTGTCGCCGGATTTGAGTTGCCCGCTGAACAGGCGGAAGTAGACGACCACGCCGCGGTAGTCGTCGTACACGCTGTCGAAGATCAGCGCCTGCGTTTTGGCGGCCGGATCACCCTTGGGCTCGGGCAAGCGGCGGCAGATCGCTTCGAGCAATTCCTCCACGCCCTGGCCCGTCTTTGCCGAGCAGTAGATGCACTGCTCCGCCGCCAGCCCCAGCACCTGCTCGATCTCCATCGCCACGTCGTCCGGCTGGGCCGACGGCAGGTCCACCTTGTTCACCACCGGGATGATCTCGAGCCCGGCGTCGGCGGCCATGTAGGCGTTGGCGACCGTCTGCGCCTCGACCCCCTGCGTCGCATCGACCACCAGCACCGCGCCTTCACAGGCGGTCAGCGCCCGGTTCACCTCGTAGTGAAAGTCCACGTGCCCCGGCGTGTCGATGAAGTTCAGCAGGTAGTCCCGGTTGTCATGTCTGTAGTTGATGCTGACGGCTGAGGCCTTGATCGTGATCCCCCGCTCGCGTTCCAGGTCCATGCCGTCGAGCACCTGGTCGCGCATCTCGCGCTCGTCGATCGCACCGGTGCGCTGCAGCATCCGGTCGGCAAGCGTGCTCTTGCCGTGGTCGATGTGCGCGATGATGCAGAAGTTGCGGATGTCCACAAGCGGGCGATTCGTATTGGGTTAACCCGGCATTCTAGCATGCGCCAACCGAACGGAAAGGGGCCATCTATTGACCGTTGCTCTCCGAACCGCTAGCCTCGCGGCGAGCAAGCCCCGGCGCATGCCCAACTCCGCAGCATTCATCGACCATCAGCCGGATGCAACATGGCAACGCGTTCCATCCTTTTTCTCTCAAAGGGCCATGACGCGCCGTCGACGCGCTACCGGGCGGTGGCCTACTTCCCGTTGCTGCGTGAAGCGGGATGGGTGCCGAGCCACATGACCACGCACCGCGGCGGGTTCGCCCGCCTGCGGCTGCTGCGCGCCGCCGCCCGCGCCGACGTTGTCGTGGTCTTACGCAAAACCTTTACGGCAGGATTCGGCAGGCTCCTGCGACGAGCAGCCAAACGTCTGATCTATGACTTCGACGACGCGGTGTTCGTCCGTGACAGCGGCCAACCTTCAGCGACGCGGATGCGCCGCTTTCGTCAAACGGTCCGGCTGTGCGATCAGGTCTGGGCGGGCAACCGCTATCTGGCCGAGGCGTGCGCCGCACTGAACCCCACGGTGACGATCCTGCCCACCCCGGTGGACCCGGTCCGGTACGACGCGGATGCTCAAAAGCCGCCCGGTACATTCGATGTTGTTTGGATCGGCAGCTCGTCCACGGGCAAGTACGTTGCCGAGGTGTTGCCTGCGCTGGAACGGGCGGCGATGCAGGTGGCGCATCTTCGTCTGAAGCTCATCGCCGACTTCGACCTGCCGACACAAAACCTGACCACCGTCACCGTGCCGTGGACCGAACAAACCGAGGCGGCACAGCTCGCCGCGTCGCACGTCGGCATCGCCCCGCTGCCGGACGACCCGTGGACGCGGGGCAAATGTGGGCTGAAGGTGCTGCACTACATGGCGGCGGGGCTGGCGGTCATCGCGTCGGCCGTCGGGGTACACCAAGACATCGTCGTCAACGGCCAGACCGGCTATCTGGCACAGA
>JAZGCX010000256.1:0-5247 GCA_036477175.1 Phycisphaeraceae bacterium | reverse complement strand
CCCTGGGCGTACGAGCAGATCTTCGAGCAATACAGGGCGTCGCGGATGGCCGCGACCAGCCTGGCGGGATCACCGTTGTGGTGCGTCCGGGGGCCGCGGAGCGCCTTGCTCGCGGCGACGCGCTGGTCTTTGAGGGCGCTGAGGCAGCGAGCGAAGACGGCCTCGGCCACCGTGGCCGCCGGCACCCCCATGTCCAGCGCGTTGACCGAAGTCCACTTGCCGGTGCCCTTTTGCCCGGCGGTGTCCAGCACCGCGTCCACGAAAAACTTCCGCGGGTTGACCGGGTCCTTCTGCCGCAGGATGTCCGCGGTGATCTCGATCAGGAACGAGTCGAGTTCGCCCCTGTTCCACCGGGCAAAGACCCTGGACATTTCGTCGGGCTTCATGCCCAGCAGGTGCTTCATCAGGAAGTAGGCTTCGCAGATCAACTGCATGTCGCCGTACTCGATCCCGTTGTGGACCATCTTGACGTAGTGGCCGGCGCCGTCGGGCCCGATGTGGGCGGTGCAGGGCACACCGCCGCGGATGGGCTTGCCGGGGGCGGCCCCTTCGAGGGGTTTTCCGGTCTTGCGATCGACCTTGGCGGCGATGGCGGTCCAGATGGGCTTGATCCGGCTCCAGGCCGGCTTGGAGCCGCCGGGCATGAGGCTGGGGCCGAACCGCGCCCCCTCTTCGCCGCCCGAGACACCCGAGCCGACGAAGTGGATCCTTTTGGCCGCCAACTCCTTTTCCCGGCGGATCGTGTCGGTCCACAGCGAGTTGCCGCCGTCAATGATGATGTCACCTGCGTCCAGCAGCGGCACCAGTTGACCGACCACCGCATCGACGGCGGGCCCGGCCTTGACCAGGATGACGATCTTGCGCGGCCGTTTGATCGCCCTGATGAGCTGCCGCATCGTTTCGCAGCCGACGAGCCCGCCGGGGGTGTGGGGATTCTCGGCGATGAACTTGTGCATCGTCGCGGTGGTGCGGTTATAGACCGCCACCTTGAAGCCGTGGTCGGCCATGTTCAGCACCAGGTTCTGCCCCATGACCGCCAGGCCGATCAGACCGATGTCAGCACGGGGCCTGGCGTTCACCTTCTTTGGCATCGAGTCGTGCTCCGGATCGCCGACAGACGCGGGGTTGAAGCGGCCACCAGACTACATTGGGCCCGCGCGGGTGCAAGCGGACGGCACTGTGGCAGGGGTGCAACAAGCCGGCGGCGTTCAGTGCGCGGTCTTGACCAGTTGGCCGGCTTGGAGCGTCAGGCATCGGTCGGCGGCAGCGGCGATCCGGGCGTCGTGGGTGACCATCACGATCGTCTGGCCGCCGCGGTGAAGGTCGCGCAACACCTCCAGGATCTGCGCGCCGGTGTCGGCGTCGAGGTTGCCGGTCGGCTCGTCGGGCAGCAAGACGTCCGGGTCGTTTATCAGTGCCCGGGCGATGGCAACGCGCTGGCGTTCGCCGCCGGAAAGCTTGGCCGGCCGATGTCGCAACCGCTCGCCCAGGCCGACACGCTCCAGCAGTTGCGTCGCACACTTGCGCATCTTCGCCCTCGTGCCCGGCCAATGAAAGACCGAACGGCCGATCATGGCGGGAATCATCACGTTCTCCAGGGCGCTCAGTTCCGGCAGCAGGTGATAGAACTGAAACACAAAGCCGACGTGTTGGTTACGGTACCGATCCAGTCGGCTGCCGCGCAGTGCAAAGACATCCTGCCCATCAAAATAGACGCGGCCCTTGGTGGGCCGGTCCAATCCGCCCAGCAGGTGAAGCAGCGTGCTCTTGCCCGAGCCGGAAGCGCCGAAGATGGCCAGCCATTCGCCGCGTTGGACCGACACGTCCACGCCGCGGAGCACATGCAGGTCCTGCCCGCCCAGGCGGTAGTGTTTGTGCAACTCGCTCGCCGCGAGCAAGGCTTGAGGCTTGAGGCTTGAGGCTTGAGGTTGCGTGGTTGTCGTTGTCGTCATTGGGTTATCGTTGCCTTCGACCTATTGCCGCACACCTTCACGCACCATCAAAGCGGATCAATCCCATCTTCGCGCCTCAGGTCTCACGTCTCATGCCTCAAGCCTGTTATTCATACCGCAGCGCCTCCACGGGATTGAGGCGGCTGGCCAGAAACGCCGGGATCAGCGCGCCCAAGATGCTGCTGACCATACTGCCGACAACGATGGCGGCGGCTTCGGTGGGGTCGACCCGATCGGGGATGCGGTCGAAAAAGTAGATCGACGGGTCCCACATCCGCCATCCGAACCATTGGTCGAGCAGGTCCTGGATCTCGTTGAGGTGGGTCACGATGGCGTAGGCCAGGCCCATGCCCGCCAGCGAGCCGACGATCCCGATGGCCAGGCCGTAGCCGAGGAAGATGTTGGCAATGCCCCACCGCGACGCGCCCAAGGCGCGCAGCACGCCGATGTCCCGCGTCTTGGCAAACACAATCAGAGAAAACGTCGTCGCCACCATCACGATCGCCACGACGCTGATGATCGCAAACAGGAAGGTGATCAGGCCCTTCTCGTTCTGCACGGCTTTGAGCAGCGTCCCGTGCACTTCCTCCCAGGTGAGCGACCCGATCCGCAGCCTTTCGTCCGGGTGACGCTTGATGACCGACAGCACCTTCCGGTCCACCGCCTTGCGAAGCTCGGCCAGATCGACCCCCTCATGACCACGGACGAGGACCTCGCTGGCGCGGGCGGGGATCATCTGGCCGGTCGGCTCACCTGTCAGGGGGTCGGCCTGCTCCGCTTCGTCCATCTGGAGCATCTGCTGCAACTCCTCGAACGGCACATAGACGCGCAGGGCGTCCGTCTCGTAGAAGCCGCTCTTGAACTCGTTGACGACGACAAAGGTGCGCACCGCCGGGTCGAGCACCCCACCTTGACCGGTCAACGGCAACACCGTCAGCGTCACCTGCTTCGCCAGCGTGCTGGTCGCCACGTTGTATCGACCCTGGCTGTCCCGACGGTTGGTTGGACTGACCTCAATGCCCATGACGATGCCGGGCAGGTCGCTCCAGTCGTCGATCGCCTCCAACGTCCGACCGTCAAGCCGGGGAGCCAGCCGTTCTAAAAAGGGTCCGAACCGCGATCGCAGGTCCGGCGACATCCTTTCGATCTCGTCGGTCAGGTGCTGTTTGGTCCAGTAGAGCGTGTCGAAGAAACCGATGACGGCATCGATCTGGTCGGGGCGGACGCCCTGGACCTCGATCTTGTACACGCCGCCGAGGAACTTCGCCAAGCCGTATGCCTTCACAATCGGTGTGGCGGTTTTGACCTGTGGCACCGTTCGGATTTCTTCGACGAGTTCGTCATAGTACGGGAACCCGCCGAGGTCGCTGCCGATGGTCACGTCCGCGGTCAGCTTCTTGGCCGTCTCGCGCATCTGGTCGAGGAACCCGCCCATGACGCTGATGACGATGATGACCATCGCGGTGCACAGCGTGACCGCCATCGCGGCAAACATCGGCGCGATCTTGCGGCGAAGGTACTTCAGAATGAGCAACAGCTTGTACATGATTCGAGTTTAACGCCAAACGATCCAGCTACTCGGTTCACTCTTTATCATCTTGGCGACCTCTGCAATCTTGGCGCCTTGGCGTTTCAATCCGATCGGCCCACAGGGCGAAGCAAAGGAAACAGGATTACATCACGGATCGAGCTCGAGCCGGTCAGCAGCATAACCAGCCGGTCGATCCCCAGGCCCAATCCGCCGGCGGGCGGCATGCCCACACGCAGCGCTTCCAGAAAATCCTCGTCCAGCGATCGGAAGGTGCTTTCCCCTTCATCGGCCCCGGCAAGCTGCTGGCGAAACTTCTGTTCCTGAACGTCCGGATCGTTCAGCTCGGTGTAGGCCGGACCGATCTCCATCTCGCCGATGAACAGGTCCCACCGTTCGCACAAGGTTGGATCGTCCGCCTTTGGCCGCGTCAGCGGCGAGATCGCGCTGGGATAATCCAACACGAAGGTCGGCTGAACAAGGCCCTTCTCCACCGTCTGCTCGAACACCGCATTGACCACCAGCCAATCATCCATGCCCGCTTCGGTCAAGCCAAGCTCGCGCGCCTTGGCGCGCACCTGGTCAAAATCGGTCATCGCAAAACCACAAGCGGATTCAAACAAGTCCGCATACGTCACGCGGCCAAAGGGCTTGGCGTAATCGATCCGCTGGCCGCCCCACTCGATCACACCGGATGCATCGACCATCAAGGCCAGGTGACGGACCAGCTCTTCGGTCAACTCGAGCATGGTCAGGTAATCGCCGAAGGCCTGATACACCTCCATCGACGTGAACTCGGGGTTGTGCTGGCGGTCCACGCCTTCGTTGCGGAAGTTGCGGTTGATCTCGTACACCTTGTGCAGCCCGCCGACGAGCAGACGCTTCAGATACAGCTCCGGCGCGATCCGCAGGAACAGGTCCAGGCCCAGCGCGTTGTGATGCGTCACAAACGGCCGGGCCGCGGCACCGCCGGCGATTGACTGAAGCATCGGCGTTTCGATCTCGAGAAACCCGCGCTCGTCCATGAACCGGCGGATCGCGCTGACGATTCTCGACCGCATCTGAAAAGTCTGAATCACCTGCGGGTTGGCGTACATGTCCACGTGCCGCTTGCGGTACCGCAGCTCCGCGTCCTGCAAACCGTGCCACTTGCCCGGCGGCGGGGCCAGGCTCTTGCTGGCGATGCTGAATGCGGCTTCGCCGCCCCCGGAAGCCGACCCGGAAGTTGACCAGACGGTGATCTCGCCCGTCTTGGTCGTGCCCAGCGCCCCGGCGCTCACCACCACGTCGCCCAGGTCGGTGAGCCTGGCGATCTTGAACGACCCCGGATCAACCGCTTTTTTGCTCACACCGATCTGGATGTCACCGCTCGCGTCGCGGACGGTCATGAAGATCAAGTTGCCCATGACGCGGTGGAGCATCACCCGCCCGGCCACCCTGACCACCGGCCGACGATCATCAGCCGCATCGGCCTTGAAGGCTTCGTCCGCCGTCGCATCGTAAGCCTGACGCGCCTCGGCAAGACTGACTAAACCGTCGACGCGGCCGCCGAAGGGATCAACGCCGAACTCATCTCGCAGTCGCCGCAGCTTCTTGCGGCGATCCGCGACCAGATCGCCGGGGGTGTGTGGCGCTTCGGCTTTGGACATGGTTGGACCATCGTAACGACGCCACGCCACGCGGCAACCGAATGTCGCGCCGCGAGCCGCAAGGCAGTTCGCTTGAAGGACTGTTGGATGGAAACCTGTGTCAGGATTCGCCTAGCTG
>JAZGCX010000255.1:0-2447 GCA_036477175.1 Phycisphaeraceae bacterium | reverse complement strand
TGCTTCGATCAAGGCGGGCACGCGGGCCGACAGCGTCATCACGAACCCGTGATCGCCGATCCGCCACGTCATCTCCCCTTCGGAATCCGGGACCACATACGAGCCATTGCCCACCAGCCGCCAATTTTCCGAGGCGGCCTCAGCGGTCCGCGTCGCAACCAGCGCCGCCGCACCGTCCGCGAACAGCGCGTTGGCCACGATCTTGTCCGGGTCCCACCCGTAGTGGAAGTGCAGCGAACACAGCTCGACCGCGCACATCAGCACGCGTGCCTTTGCGTCCGCTTCCGTGAGTGCCGAGACGATACGCAATCCGTTGAGCGCACCGTGGCACCCCATGAACCCGATGTGCGTTCGGCCGACCGTTGGCGACAACCCTAGTTGCTTAATCAATCCGACGTCCACCCCCGGCGCAAAGAACCCCGTGCATGAGACCGTGACAAGTTGGCTGATCTGCGACGGGGCCGTCCCCGAGTATTTGAGCGCTTCGCGGATCGCCGCCACGGCCAGCGGCGCCGCGTCCTGCGTGTACCGCTGCATCCGCTGGGCGGTCGTCGGGCCCCGGTCGGTCCGGTCGCCGGCAGGGGGGTAGAACGACTGGCGCAGGCGCTTGCCGTTGGACGAATCCAGCAGCACGCTGTTGCGCCGATCGACGTGGGTGCGGCGGTAGAGCGTCGGCAGCACCCGTTCGTGCTGATCGGTGTGGCAACACCGCAGCTTCGCGACCTCGGCTGCGTCTGCCTGCGCGATCGAGTGCGCCGGCTTGGCTGTGCCGATCCCCAGGATGGCCACGCTCATGGCAACTGCTTTCCCTTAAGGTGAACCCGCTGCCGGCGCCAGCGGGACCGGTGCATTCACCCTCCGCACGATCGGCCCGGCCAACGCCGGCGCTCGGGACAATACCCCCACCATACCGCGTGTCAGTGCCGCCCGCCGCAGCGCCGCGGTAATCAGTCGGCAAAGCTGCCGTCGCCGCCCGATCAGCCGACGGTGTTCACGTTCCCAACGTGCTGCCAGCGCATCATCCCACCGGTCCACTGCCTGATCCGCCAATGGGGCTGCCGCGACCGACGACGCCAACGCCCACGCGATCCCTTCGCCGGTGAAAGGCTCGACGTAACCGGCTGCGTCTCCCACAACAAACAAACGCTCTGCTCCAATATGCGCCGGGGCGCAAGTCAGCGCCGGCGTTCCTCGCCACTTGGCCTGCTCAATGCCCGAAATCGCCGGCATCGCAGCTTCTTCAAGCAGCCGCGATGCGGCAGCACTTGGCCCACCGACACGCTGCACAAATCCCCGGTCCAGCGCCGCCGCCACGTTGAGCCGACCATCTTCGAGCCGCACCAGCCCGACGTAACCGCCCTGACCGCAGGCCATGAAGATGCTCCCCGCCGCGTAGGCAGACGGTGCTGCCTCGACGATCGCGCCGGCGCCGATCCGCGAGCCGGGCGCCGCTCGCAACGTCAGCTCGGCGTAACCGTCCAGCAATCGGCCACCCAGGCCATCGGCCGCGACGACGACACGCGATTCAACCACCACCAATCGGCCGTCATGGTGAAGCGTGAGCTGGTGTGGCCCGCCGCGGATCAATCGCAGTACGGCACGCGTCTTCGGCACAAACGCCGCGCCGGCATTGACCGCGCACTGGATCAGCGCCGTGTCGAACACCTCTCGTGATAGCGATGCGCCGCGTGGCAGGGGAATGAGTGCCCGCCGACGGCGAGATGCCAACGCCAGCCATCGAAGCGGTACGGCGCCGTGCTGATCGGGCAGCTTGCCGAGGCCGACCGTGTTGAGCGCAGCCAGCGCGGCGGCGTTCAGGCAGCACCCACAAACTTTGCGGCGAGGAAAAGCCGCCTTGTCGATCAGCAACACCTCACGGTCGCGTGCGGCCAGCTGGCGCGCGGCCAGCGCCCCGGCGGGCCCGGCGCCGACGACGGCTACGTCCCACGTGCGATCCGTGGCTGCTTCCAGCGTCAACGTCGGACAATTCATGGCCGGCTCCACGACAGCACGTACCGGAACGGCCAGCACGGCTTCACCTGTTCACCTTCGAGACCCGCCTGCTGCGCATGCCGTAACACTTCGTCAATCGTGAACGCAGCGTGCACCGACCGCGGGCCGTCGGTATGCACCACGCTGCTGCGGGTCAGCAGCCGTGTCCCCACATAAGCCAGGACCAGCCCCATGACGCTGCGGCGTAGATCGTTGATCAACACGAGCCGGTCCGCCGCCCGGGCCATCTTCCGCAACAGTTGCACCGCCCGATCGTCCGTCAGGTGATGCAGCAACAGCGAACTGGTGACAACGTCGTAGCCGGTAGGCAGTTCGTCCGCCAGGGCATCCAGGACGGTAAAGCCGACCCTTGCACCGGACCGCGCTGCGCGTTGCCGGGCGTGCGCGACCGCATGCGGACTCACGTCACACCCATCGACGTGTAGTGACAGCCC
>JAZGCX010000254.1:0-4411 GCA_036477175.1 Phycisphaeraceae bacterium | reverse complement strand
GTTCCTTGACAAGCTGAGCGACTGGACGGGGCTAGGGCCGACCGCAGTCGTGGGGATCGCCCAGACGCTGGCGGTGCTGGTCGTCGTGCTGGTGGTTCGGCATGTGGTGCTGCGGGTGATCCGACGGCAGGTCACCGACGTTCGGGCGCACTACCTGTGGCGACGCTCGGTCAACTACACCGCCAGCGGGGTGGCGATCCTGCTGATCGCCTCGATCTGGGTCGGGGTCGGTGAGTTTGGCAACATCGGCACGTTTCTGGGGCTGCTGTCGGCCGGCGTGGCGATCGCGCTGGCCGATCCGCTGACCAACCTGGCCGGCTGGCTGTTCATCTTCGCCCGCCGGCCGTTCAACGTCGGCGATCGTATTGAGATCGACGGCCAGATCGGCGACGTGATCGATGTGCGGCTGTTCTCGACCCACTTGCTCGAATGCGGCAACTGGGTCGACGCGGACCAAGCCACCGGCCGCATCCTGATGATCCCCAACGGCAAGGTGTTCAAGAGCACCGTGGCCAACTACACGCACGGGTTTCAACACATCTGGGACGAACTGCCCGTGCTGGTCACGTTCGAGAGCGATTGGCGTCGGGCCAAGCAGCTCCTGACCGAGATCGCCGACACGGTCGCCCAGCCGCTGAGCGCGGGCGCGCAGGAACAGATCCGCCGGGCCGCCAGCCGGCAGATGATCTTCTTCACCAAGCTGACGCCGATCGTGTACACGCAGGTGAAAGATTCCGGCGTGCTGCTGACGATCCGTTATCTGACGCTGCCACGTGAGCGGCGGATGTCGGCCCAGCGGATTTGGGAGGCGATCCTCGATGCGTTCGGGAAGGAGAGCGGGATTGACTTCGCCTACCCGACGGTGCGGCGCTACCTGAATCAGTTGGAGGGCAAGCCGGACGCCCGTGCCAAGCTGCCGGCAGACATGGCGGTGTCACCGGCGCCGGGGTCTTCGTCGCCGCCGCCGCCCGATCCGGGGTAAATCCTGCGGCGGTTGGCCCCGCGTGGCCGATGACAGTCACGGCCAAAGTGGAGTCAACCGATGCGAGCGACGCTGATCCTGACGTTGTTGGCGGGGCTGACGCTGGCCGTGACCGCCGCCGGGTGCAACACGGTCAGCGGCTTCGGCCGCGACCTTCAAATCATGGCCGAGTCGGTCAAATACCAGATCAATGGCGCCACGGCGACCGCCGACCCAGCCACCATCCGTCCCTGGCGGACCGCCGAAACCTCTGCGCGTCAACCGGAGGTCTATCGCTGGTAGAAACCGGGGCCGGGACGGCCCGGCTCGCTCACTGCGAATCACTAGCCACCGATCACTGACCACCACTCACAACAGCGGCGACAGCAGTGCCGCGGCGCTGTTGAGATAACGAACGGCAGCAGGTCGCCGGTTCCACTGGTCCGCCGTCAGCTCATCGGCCTCGCTGATGTAGCGCGTCTGGGCGAAACGGAGTTCCTGCGTGATCTGCGGGCCGTACATCAGCACGTTCAGCTCGAAGTTCAGGTAGAAGCTGCGGATGTCCATGTTCGACGAGCCTAAGAGCGCAAAGGCGTCGTCGACGGTGATCGTCTTGGCGTGCAGCAGCCCCTTCTGGTGCAGGTAGAGGCTGACGCCGGCGTCGAGTAGTTGGGCGTAGTAGGCGCGCCCGGCGGCCGAGACCAGCGGATGATCGCTCCGCCGCGGGACCACGATCTGCACCTGCACACCCCGGTCGGCCGCCATCGACAGCACCAACATCGTCGGCTCATCGGGGATCAGGTATGGGCTGGTGATAATGACCTTGCGCTGGGCGGCGTTGATCGCAGCCAGGATGACCCGCAACAGCGTCTCGGACTCGTGACTGGGCCCGGTGGCGACCGCTTGGGCGGGCATCTGGCCCACCGGCTCGAGCGGCGGCAGGATGTCGGGCCTGTCCAGGTTCTGATCGGTTTCATACAACCAGTCTTCGAGGAACACGATCTGAAGCTGCGCGACGACCGGTCCGGTGAAGCGGCCCGTCATGTCGTGCCAGACGCCGGCCCGGCGGTGGCCGTAATCCGGGTTGACGATGTTCTGGCTGCCGGCGTAGGCGATCCGGCCATCGATGACCGCCAGCTTGCGGTGGTTGCGCAGGTCGATCCGGGCAAAGCGGCGGCGCAGTGGTTTGACCGGCAGGGTCGGGTGGGTCTCGACCCCGTGCTCGCGGAGGTTGCGTGCCAGGCCGTTGCGACCGAAGAGCGCCCGTGATCCGGCGGCGTCGGCCAGGAGGCGGCACGTGACACCGCGCCTGGCTGCCCGCACCAGCGCTGCGGCCACCCGCCGCCCGGCGTCGTCGTCGGCGAAGATGTAGAACACCATGTGCACGTGATGCTCGGCCGCGTCGATGTCGGCGACGAGCCGATCAATCGTGGCGGCGGTTTTGGCCAGCAGCTCGACGTGGTTGCCGCCAAGAATCGGCATGCCGCCGATCCGCTCAGCCTGGCGGATGACCGGTTCCAGGGCCGGGTCGAGTTGGGGTCGGGTGACGTGCGGTTGCGGTTCATCGGTCCGTCGGCCGGCGCGGATCGCTGTGATCACCTTGCGGTGCAGCCGCACACGCCGCCGCCCCAGCCCGTGACCGCCAATCAACAGGTAGATCACCAGCCCCGCGATCGGCAGGAAAAAGATCAGCGTCAGCCAGGCCAGCGAGGTGGCCGGCGTAAAGCGCCGCCGCAGGATCACCGCGATCATGACCAGCCGTGTGATCCACTCGGCGATGTTGTAGATGAACAGCCAGGACATGGTGCTTGTGCCGCTAGCGGCGACCTGTCAGGTCGCGTGCCCGCGGGCTGTTAGCCCGCGGCTATCAATAACCTTCGGCCACCGTAGGGTTCTTAATGTAGCGTCAATAGCTCGGCAGCGTGAGTGCATCGCGGTCGGATAGCCTTCGGTGGATCAGAGACACCAGGTGATCGCAGGTGAGTGACAGGTTGACGTTCGACGCCAGGTGCCGTTCGGCCTCGCTTAGCGCGTCGATCACGCCCAACCACGGCCCAAGCGCTGCCTCGGCAGCGTCAGGGACCGTCGGGTCACACCCCTGTGCAAGCTCGGCGATACGCCGCCGGGCTTCGCCCCCGATCAGCGACCACATCAACGCCGCCGCTTGTCGGTTGGCCGCCTCCTTGGAGGCGTTCTCGTGCCGGTCCACCCACTGTTTGGCAAAGCCGTCGATCATCTCAGTGATTTGTTTGCCCAGTGGTGTCGGAAAATCTCCCTCGGCCATGGTGTCGATCGCCGGCAGGACCGTCTCGGCCCACGCGCTGAGGTGGTACTCCAGCGCCAGCTTTGCCCGGCCGATGCTGCCGTCGGCAAAGCGCACCATCCATTGCCGCTCGGTTTCGTTGAGTGGCGTCGGCTGACGGTCGAGCCAGTCGGCCACCACCTGTTGCCCCAGCAGCCCGAACGCGACGCGCTGGCATCGGCTTCGGATCGTCGGCAGCAGACGATCCTCGTTGGACGTGACCAGGATCAGGAACGTCCCGGCCGGCGGCTCCTCGAGTGTCTTGAGCAGCAGGTTCTGGCCGGTTGGGTTCAGCAGTTCCGCTTCGTCCACGATGAACACTTTGTTGTGCCGCAACCCGGCCGCGAGGTACGCCGGCGCCAGCAGGGCCGACCGCAGCACCTCGACGGGGATCTGCATGAGCTTGCGCTCACGGATCTGGCGATCGTCGTCGTAGCGGGCCAGTTCTTTCGTGACCACGTGCAGGTCGGGGTGCGTCGCGCGGGTCACGTCGCCGGCGTCGGGCAACAGCCGGCAGGATGCGCACGAGCCGCAGGCGGTGATCCGGCCGGTCAGGTCGGCTTGAGCATCGTGACACAGCAGCGTCCGTGCGTAGGCCACCGCGGTGGTGAACTTGCCCACGCCCACAGGGCCGTGGAACACCCACGCGTGGTGTAACCGCCCGCTTTGCAGCGACTTGTGCAGGACGTTGATCGCACGTTCCTGGCCCAGGATACGGTCCATCGCCGCCATGGTATCACGGCCCAAGCGGCGGCGGGTCGCCCACGTGCTACACTGTGCCATCAGGCCCGGTTCGCCCGGGCGCAAAAGGAGCAAGGCATCATGAAGCACAATCGCTTGAACCGGACGGGCCGTGGGTCCGCGTCGGATGTCGTCGTTTCGGTGCTGGGGCTGGTCATTGCGCTGACGGTCGGGTGGCCGGCGCACGGACAACCGCCGGACCCGCCGCAGCAGTCAACACCCGAATCCGTGCAGGTCGCACCGCCGCAGGCTTCGTCGGTGCCGGCCGCGCAAAGGCCAGGGGGCAAGCCGTACATCGTGTCGGCCGGCCGCAGCCCCATCCCGCAGCCCGGCGAGCGGTTTATCAAACCGATCAAACCGAAACGGCTGGCGCGTGAACCGGAGCCCAAACTCGGGTTGCCGGCGCC
>JAZGCX010000253.1:0-3349 GCA_036477175.1 Phycisphaeraceae bacterium | reverse complement strand
TGAACTACCCCAAACAGATCAAGGCGTTCTACATGCGGCTGAACGACGACGGCAAGACCGTCGCCGCCATGGACGTGCTGGCCCCCGGCACCGGCGAGATCATCGGCGGCTCACAACGCGAAGAACGACTCGACGTCCTCGACCAACGCCTCGATGAGATGCACCTGAACAAGGACGACTACTGGTGGTACCGCGACCTCCGCCGCTACGGCACCGTCCCACACGCCGGCTTCGGCCTCGGGTTCGAACGCACCATCCAGTACGTCACCGGCATCGCCAACATCCGCGACGCCATCCCCTTCCCACGAACCCCCGGCAACGCAGAGTTCTAAACCCCACCAATCCCGGCCCGCGGATCACATCCGCCCCTTTACACCGCCGGACCACACACCGCTGTAAAGCCGTCACGAAGTGGAAATAAAAACCCCCGGCTCGCGCCGGGGGCTGCCACTAATCACTGACCACTGCTCACTGACCACTCGCTCCGGTCAATACCGGTAATGCTCCGCCTTGTACGGGCCTTCGACCGGAACGCCGATGTAGTCGGCCTGCTGCTGAGTGAGTTTCGTGAGTTTGACGCCGAGCTTATCGAGGTGCAGCCGGGCGACCTTTTCATCCAGGTGCTTGGGCAGGACGTACACCTTCTTTTCGTACCTGTCGCGGTTGGCGGCCAACTCAATCTGGGCGATCACCTGGTTGGTGAAACTGTTGGACATCACGAAGCTGGGATGCCCGGTCGCGCAGCCGAGGTTGAGCAGTCGGCCTTCGGCGAGGATCAACACACTCCGGCCGTCGGCGAAGGTCCACTTGTCAAACTGCGGTTTGATGTTGGTCTTCTTGATACCGGGCACCCTGGCCAGACCCGCCATGTCGATCTCGTTGTCGAAGTGCCCGATGTTCCCCACGATCGCCCCGTCCTTCATCCTGGCCATGTGATCGACGGTGATGATGTGGTAGTTGCCGGTAGCGCTGATGAAGATGTCGGCCCAATCCACAACGTCCTCGATCGGCTTGACCTCGTAGCCCTCCATCACGGCCTGGAGAGCGCAGATCGGATCGATCTCGGTGACGATGACGCGGCAGCCCTGTCCCCGCAGCGACTGGGCACAACCCTTGCCGACGTCGCCGTAGCCGCAAACGACGGCCACCTTGCCGCCGATCATCACATCGGTCGCGCGGTTCAGGCCGTCGATCAGCGAGTGCCGGCAGCCGTAGAGGTTGTCGAACTTGCTCTTGGTGACGCTGTCGTTGACGTTGATCGCAGGGAACAGCAGCTTGCCTTCGCGCTGCATCTGGTACAGGCGATTCACGCCGGTGGTGGTTTCCTCACTGACACCCTGGCACGCGTCGGCAACTTTGTGCCAACGCTTGGGGTCTTTGGCGAAACACTCGTTCAGCCGCTTGAGGACCTCCTTGAACTCGTCGTTGTCGGCTGTGTCGGGGCTGGGGACTTTACCGGCCTTTTCGAATTCAACGCCCTTGTGGATCAGCAGTGTCGCGTCGCCGCCGTCGTCCACGATCTGGTTGGGCCCACGACCATCGCCGAAGTCCAGCGCCCGCTCGGTGCACCACCAATACTCTTCGAGTGTTTCGCCTTTCCAGGCAAAAACGGGCACGCCCTTGGGGTTATCCGGCGTGCCACCGGCAGCAGACGGGCCCACGACCACCGCGGCCGCGGCATGGTCCTGCGTCGAAAAGATGTTGCACGAGCACCAACGGACCGCGGCGCCCAGAGCCTTGAGCGTTTCAATGAGCACCGCCGTCTGAATCGTCATGTGCAGCGAGCCCGTGATCCGCAGGCCCTTGAACGGCTGCTGCGCGGCGTATTCGTTACGCACCGCCATCAGACCGGGCATCTCTTGCTCGGCAAGCTCAAGTTCCTTGCGGCCCCATTCGGCCAAAGAAAGGTCGGCAACCTTGTAGTCGAAACTCGCGCTACCAGTGGCACTGGCGGTGGGTCCGGTTTGGGTAGTCGTCATCGTCAACGGCCTCCTGATTCAAAAGCTTGTTCGCATCAATCATCGACAATCGCATCGGTGCGCTCAACATTGCGGGCATCTAACTACTCTCGGGCTTGCCACCGGTGGCCAGCAGCAGGGCCGGGCCTTTGGCCTTGGCTTCAGGCGGCAACGGCCGGCACGTCGGCGCCGAACAGCCGGCCCGGCTAAGCATCGCCACCATCGTCTCAGGCTCAAAGCCCAGGCACCGCTGGCCCATCTGCCGGCGAAAGTCGTCACGACCGTGCCGCAACAGATCGACCACCACCACCCGGCCGCCCGGCTTGACAATCCGCGCCGCTTCGCCAAGCACCGTCGCCGGCTCATCCACGTAGGTCAATACCAGCGTCAGCAACGCCGCGTCGCACGTGGCGTCGTCGAGCGGCAGCGCTTCGAGGTCGCCCTTGCGCAGCTCGACGTTCTTGATCTCGCCGGTTCGGCGGCGCGCGGCCTTGAGCATCGCCCCCGAGTTGTCGATGCCGATTACTTTGCCCACGTAAGGCGCCAACTCCGCCGTCACCTGCCCGGTGCCACAGCCCAGGTCAGCCACAACCAGGTCGGCCGGCAGAAGCGCCAGCAGCGCCGCCTGGTTAAACGCCCGGCCATAAAGCTCGACTCGCAGTTTGTCCCACCGGGCGGCGGCACCGGCGAAGAAAGCCTGCGACCCCTTGCGGCGTTGGCTCAGCAGCCGCGTCAGTCGGAGCTGGTCCTGTTTGAAGGTGGGCGAGTCGGCGACCTCGTCTCGCGCCAACTGCCACAGCTTGCGGGCCGGCGACTGTAGCGCGTCGTCGATCATGTGGTAGAGGTTGGCGGTGCCGTTGCGTCGGGATCGGGTCCAGCCCTGGTCGCCCAGCACTTTGAGGTGGCGGCTGACAGTGGACTGAGGCAGTTGCAGCACGTCGCACAGCTCGGCCACGCCCAGCTCGTGGCGTTCGACCAGCCGCAGCAGCCGCAGCCGGGTGGGGTCGGCCAGGCTCTCCATCCAGCCGAGCAGGGCGTCGGGTTGGCGGGCGGGTGTAATCATCTGTTTATCCGGATGCAATGGTAGTTGCTCCGCCGGGCTCGGTCAAGCCCACATTGGCGCACGGGCCCCGGACCGATACATTTGGCCGCATGATCGGCCGCGGCGTGTGCCTGCCGCCCCTGCTTGCCGATCCGTCGTGCCCCAGCGGCGACCCGCCATGACAACCCAGCTGCGTCAAATCCTCATCTTCATGGTGCTGTGTATTGCGGCGGCCAGTTCGGGGTGCGTCGTCGAACGCGTTGTGCATGACTCGTGGGGCCCGCTGCGTGAGCTGGCCGACCCGGTCACGCCGAAGTCCGGTTCAGGGCGACCCGGCGACCCGATGCAG
>JAZGCX010000252.1:0-2087 GCA_036477175.1 Phycisphaeraceae bacterium | reverse complement strand
TGCCACACTGAGCCGTTCAATATGCCCACGCAAACGATACCGCCGACATCGATGGTGACCTCGGCATAGGCCTGAAGAGTGGTGTTCCAATAGGTCACAGCTCGATTGGTCACGGGCGTGCCAATTGGCAAATTGGAATTCAACACCGCCTGGAACCGCACAATGAGCGCAGCACCAGGCTCCAGATCGCCATACTCGACGGTCAACAGCGCGCCATCGATGACCACCCCATCGGGCTCTCCGTTCAGGGTCGCCGACTGGTCCACAAAGGTGAGCTGATCCGCAACAGGAAAGTCGAGGTCGTCGGTGACCTTCACGTCGAGTGCCGGCAGCACGCCAACATTGCGGACACGCACTGTGTACTCGAGCGTTGCACCGGCAAGCGCCGCGCCACCGCCAACAACAGCGACCTGCTTGGTGATCGCCAGCTGCTGCGTCGGGCCGACGACGACGACGGTGGGCTCCGGCCCCGTGGCTGGGTCACCATCACCGTCGGTTAGCTGATTTGGCAGCTCTTCACTTGTGACCAGTGCCTGGTTGGTGATCAACGTGCCGGTGGCAACGCCGTCGTCGACTCGCAGGTCGAACTGTACAACCGCGACGCCATCGCGGCTGAGCGTGCCTTCGCCTATGTCTGGTATGGGCGGTGTCAGATCGGAAGAACTCACTGGAATGCCGTTTTCCAGCGGGAACACACCGCCGTCGGGTTGCCACACCGGTTCGCCATTGAGTGTGACCGTGTCGGCCACGTAAGTGGTATTCACGGGCACGCCGTCCATCAACACCACGTTTGTCGCATCAACAGCACCGTTGTTGTACACCCGAATCGTGTAGCGCAGCACGTCACCCGGATCGACCACGCCCGGCGAGTTGTAGTCCTGCTCCAGTGCTGCGGATTTCTCCGCAAAAACCAGCGGCAGATTGCCAACGACGTCCCGCGTCGGGTCGTCTACGACAGGAGTCCGCGGATCGTCCGACGGCTGATCGACCACTCCACCGCCGATCGCGCTGACAAATGCCTGATTCGAAAGCACAGTGCCGTCGAGGAGATCGGGATTCACGTCGACGTCGAACTCGATGACCGCGACGTTACTCGGGGACGCGGTCACATCAGCGGACATGTAGCCGGGTGAACTATCGGCCGGTGAATTGATGGCCATGTCACCCGCCAATGGCGACAGGCCGCCGGCACCATCGGGCACCACCACTCCATTGAGCGTCGTGCTGCCGGCCACGTAAGCGGTGTTCGGCGGAATCTGGTCGCGGATCACCGCGTCTGTAGCGTGGTCGGTACCGATGTTCTGTACGGTGATCGTATAACGCAGCGTTTCACCGGCCATCAGCACGTTCGGGTCGCCGTCGATGTAGGTGGAAATCTTGTCGACGTCGAAGTACGGGGCCGACTCGATCAGAATCTGGGTCGGGTCTTCATCGCCGATGACGTCCGGATCGGCCGTACCGTTCACATTCGGGTCGTCGCTGTCGGCGACCAGCAATCCGAGATTGAAGAGCTGCGACTGGTTGGTGACGAAGCTGCCGTTGGCGATCACCGGGGCAAGCACCACTTCAAAGTAGACCTGCAGGCTTTCACCCACGCCGAGGTTGAGGCCGCGCACATCGAGCAGACCCGTGCCTTTCGTGCCGCCGCTCGCGTTGGTGAAGCTGGTGTCGGCCCCCGCGGGTACAGTTACGACAGTTAGCGTGCCACTAGCGAATGCGGGCAGGGCGTTCAATCGGTCGAGGTCATCGACCACGCTGAAGTCGTCCAGCGCGACAGCGCCGACGTTCTCTACGCGCAACGTGTAGCGAACCGTATCACCAGGGGTCGCGAGCGTGGCGGGATCCTCGCCGGTCGTCACGTTCACAGCCGTCTTTTCGAACAGTACCTTGGGCAGGTTTACGAGCGTCGTGTAGGCATCCTCGTGATCAAGCACACCCACCGTGCCGTCTGTCAGCGCGCGGTTATAAGCCCGTGCCTGATCGGCTGTCGCCGGATCGGCAACGTCGGCGCTGAACCATTCGGTCGCAGCAGCAACATTGGTCAGCGCTTCACCGTGCTCGCTATCGAGATCGAGGGACGCCTCGTA
>JAZGCX010000251.1:0-8087 GCA_036477175.1 Phycisphaeraceae bacterium | reverse complement strand
ACATGGCGACGGAATTGACGGCCTTCGGGTTGGGTCGTATCCGATAACGAATGTTGCATGACGCTCCCACCTTTCGGTTGGTTGATCCGTCGTCAGACGGTTACCAATTAGAGTCAATCGGTCATTGCAACTTGCAGATTGAATTCCGCGGTCTTTTGATTACGAGTAGCCTTGAGAGATTGGTGATATGCAGCCGGCAACTGTTGCTCCCGTGAGGCATGTCGGATTCGCCGTGTCGATGCAGGTCCTACGCAACAAGAAGTGAATAATCAGGATTACTCCCGAGCTTCGAACGCGAACACGGTCTTGAAATCTTCCTTCATACTGACGATAGTCCAGCCGCGTTCTTTCGCCACTTGCTGTGCCTTCCGTGCACCCTGATCGTACGCGTATTCACGTTTGTCGTCATCGTGATGGAGAAGCAGGCGAAGCGAAGGCCGGTGCGGGGACTTGGCGAATTGGAGCATGGCCAGATCGCCGGTGGAGTTGCCGACGGCGAGGATGGGCCTGCGTCCGATGTGCAGGCGGATGTTAACGGGCTTTCCTTCGCGATTATTCATGGGTTCGACGAGCGCGGGTTTTCTGATCAGAACGGGCTGACCATGATGCATCTGGAACTCCAACTCCGCGCTGGAGCCGATGACGTTCTCGGGCGGGATGCCGTACGCCTGCTGCGAAAACGTCCTGACAAAACCCATGCCGCCGGCAGTGCAGATATAGACCTTGAACTCGTTGGCACTGAGATATTCGATCAGTTCCAGCATCGGCTGGTAAACGGTTTGTGTGTACGGCTTGCCAAACCTGGGATGCCTGGCAGTGCCGAGGAAAGCTCTGGCCTGCTCCGAGAACTCATCCTGTGACATTCCGGTGTGGGCTTGCAAAACGATCGTCAACAGCGCGCGGGTATTGAGATTCCTGAAATACGCATAATCCTTGTCCCAGGCGGCTTTGTACGGCTGCTCGGCCCGCAGGTCGAGGGTCTCTTGAGCAAGCGCGCGAAGCCGCGCCACAACGAAAACGACTTGCGGGTAGTTGGGCTTCTCGCACCACAAGGTCCCGTCGTTGTCAAACGTGGCGATCCGCTGGTCGGGCGCAACGTAAGACGTGCTCGCCGGGTCGGTGACCGCATGGACAAAATCCAGAATGGTGTGCTTTGCGGCCGTGTCGTTCCAGGAAGGAAGGGGGTCGACGCTCGTGCAACCCTGGAACACGATCATCGTCAGGATCAAAGCAAGCTTTTTCATCTTTCGCTCCTGGTCTGGGCTGGTCCGCCTGGTGAGGTCCTGGCCGGGAACACCGACCCAACGGTAGCGATGACCACGTTGGCGGCCAAGCCGAACAGACCCGGATGAATACCCGCGATCTTGCCACCCTGATCCCGGTAGAACCAGGCCAGCGCCACGGCAATGCCGATGCCCACCAGCATCCCCGCAAGTGTTGGCGCGGCGCGTAGCTTCGACCAATGGATACCGATCATGAACGCCGGCGCCAATTGGACCAGCAGGTCGAACTTCCGATCGAGCAGCCGAATCAGCGTCGTCTCCTCTCGCAGGTTGATCGCCAGAGCCCCAAGGATCACAATGAGAAGCCAGGAGAAAATCTTTCCCAGCCGAGTCAGACGAATCTCCGTCGCGCCCGGGTGAATGAATCTGGCGTACAGGTCCTTGGTCAGCATCGACGAGATCGACAGTAGCACGGAATCTGCCGTGGACATCATGGCCGCCAGGACCGCGGCAAACAAAACAACCACCAGCCAATATCCGAACACCGAGCCCTGCTGGACCTGGCGACAGACGACCATGAGAATCCTGTCCGACCCCGCGCCCTCCAGGCCGGGGATGTGCGCTGCCGCCATGACACCGACGATCAGCGCGACCAGCGTGGTGGTCAGCGGCAGAAAGGCCATCACCGCCAGGCTCCGACGGAGCGTGGCACCCGACCGTGCCGCGTAAATCCGCTGGATGGCCTGCGGGTACAACGCCCCGCCGATCCCCACGGCGAGGATGTAACTGATCCACTGCCGGCATTGATTTGGGTCAGGAGGCAGGACTTTGGAGGCCTCGTCCGGTCCGGCGGCAAGCAGTTTCCCGGTCGCCGCCTCAAGCGAACCGAACTTCTGCAAGACCAGCAGCAGCAGCACCGCAAAGCCCACCATCAGCACGCCGCCCTGGATCACGTCGGTCCACACCACCGCGCGGAAGCCGCCCAACGTCTCGTACACCACAATAATCAACGCGAGAATGACCACGCCCCAGATATACGCCACCGACGGTTCAAGCGTGGTCAACCCTTCCATGGCTCGACCCATGGCCATCAACTGAGCCAGCAGGTAATTCGAGATGGCGACGATCATCAGGACGGTCGCCACCAGATCGATCAGCTTGGAGCCGAACCGCTCGTGCAGGTAATCCGTGGGCGTGATGAAACCTTTGCTTCTTGCAAGGGCGTGAAGCTTTGGCGCAAACAGCAGATAGAAGACAATGATGGCCGTCATGAAGTGAAGGCTCATCACCCATGCGTAACCGACGCGATACGTTTTCCCCGTAAATCCAAAGAGCGTGTTGCCGCTGTATTGCGTCGCGTAGAGCGTCAGCAGCAGCACGACGAGGCCAATGCCCCTGCCGCCCAGGTAGAAGTCTCGCAGAGAGTTTTCCTGGCGAGCCCGCAGACCCAGCCATCCGACCCCAAGTAAGGACAGCAGATAGCCACCGATCACTGCCAGGCCCCCGGGCCCGAAGGGAAGGACCTCGCCATTCATTCGCCGGTCCCCCCGCCCTCACCGGGCCACGGCCGGCGCAACAGCCACGCGGTGAACAATGAGATCGCCGCCGACACGCCAATCGCCACCACGACCCACGCCGGCATCCCCAACCACAACGTCGTGTCACCAGCAGGCCAATACCACGGGACCCCCAAGGCAAACAGGATGTAGATACGTCAGCCAAATCGGCCAGGAGAGGTATGACCCGTCATGGTGGCGATTCAAGGGCGGCATGGCGACCCACGATGAAAGCCGCAATCCACATGCTCACGGCACGTACCAAGAGGGGAAGGTATTGATCGCTCACCGATAAATCAAGGCGCTGTGCGCATCGGCCCGTCTGTTTACGGTTCGCTCATCCCTGTCTCGTGGTGGTACGTCCGCAGTAGACACCGCCAGCGAACATCAGCGCAAAGAACAACGACGTGCCGCCAACCGCAGACATGACATGATGATCACACCGTCACCAACTCGGTGCCGAAGGCGATGGTCCCTGTATCGTTGATGAAGGTCCCAAGGC
This sequence comes from Phycisphaeraceae bacterium, assembly GCA_036477175.1. GTDB lineage: Bacteria > Planctomycetota > Phycisphaerae > Phycisphaerales > Phycisphaeraceae > JAZGCX01. The sequence continues at coordinate 4,806 of JAZGCX010000251.1, read as the reverse complement.
CGGTAGGACCGGTAGGTGGGGCGGCGAAAAAGGCGAAACGCTGAGCGGAACTCATAAATCAAGCCCCTCCGCCCCGTGTCAGCACCCTCTCCTCTCCACCCCAGCCCTACCGGCTCTCTCTTCCCACCAGCACTGTTGCGTCACGACCGTTCGCTGACGTCTCGTCCGAAACTCGCCAGCCCGGTTTGTTCTGTTCCCAGCAGCCAGTGGAAACTCATCTCTGCCCAAGGCCCCGGGGCTTCGTCCGTGGCCACCGGGACATGTGCAATTGCCTGGCCAAACCGGGCAAAATCAGACCACGGGCAAGGTGAAGCAGTCGTTGTTCGGGAACTCCTCCGAGCACGCCGATCGACCTTTCGACTGTAGATGATGTCATTTCAATTACTTGCGCGCCACGGTGGGCTGCGAGCGGTGGCCCGAAATCCTCCGAAAAATTCTTCCGCGAAGGTATCCTCTCCCCTTCAGCTACTGGGGCAAACGCTGGAAATCTGGGGGAAACCCCCCAGCGAGGTGGGAAATAATCACCACTTCACCCCCATATGGGTCTACATGGCCCACCGATCCGGTAGAATCAAGATTCAACTTCTCGCGTGGTTCACGCGATAAACCCTATGACTCAAACCAACCAACTCGATCCCACCGCCGCCGCCGCGATGCTGCACCGCAACGCGCTGCTCGGGTTGGTGGACGCCAGCCGAGCGATCAACGGCGAACTGGGCCTGACCCCGGTCCTCGACCTGATCGCCGACCACGCCGCGTCGGTGCTGCGGGCTGAAGGCGCCAGCATCCTGCTGCTGGACCCGCATCGACACGAGTTGGTGTTCCAGACGGCGGTGGGCCCCGTGGGTGACCTGGTTCGAGACGTGCGGATGCACGCGGACCAGGGTATCGCAGGCCAGGCGATCAAGACGCGGCGGGCCGTGCGCGTGGACAACGCTGAGAAGAACCGAAACTTTTTCGGTGGGATCGACGCCAAGACGCACCGGCACACGACCGGCCTGCTGGCGGCGCCCCTGATCCACCGCGGCAAAGCACTGGGTGTCGTCGAGGTGATCAACCCGCTCCAGCGGTCGCGGTTCAGCGACGCCGACCTCGAGGTGCTCAAGGTCTTTGCGAACCTGGCGGCTGCCGCGGTGCACAATGCGCAAGCATACGACCGGATCAGCAAGGAAAACGTCGGGCTTCGTACGGCCATCCCCGAGCCGCGTGCGATCGGCGAATCGGCGCCGATGAAACGGGTGACGGAGTTGTGCCGCAAGGTCGCCGCATCTAACACGACCGTCCTGCTTCAGGGCGAGACCGGCACAGGCAAAGAGATGGCGGCGCGGGCCATTCACGCCGACTCGCCAAGGCATGCCAAACCTTTCATCGCGGTTAACTGCGCTGCACTGCCCGAGACGCTGCTCGAAAGCGAGCTGTTTGGCCACGAAAAGGGCGCGTTTACCGGGGCAGCCAGCCGAAAGCTCGGTCGGTTCGAGCTGGCCAGCGGTGGAACGCTCTTCCTCGATGAGATCGGTGAGTTAAGCGGGTCCAGCCAAACGAAGCTGCTGCGTGTGTTGCAGGAGCGCGAGTTTACGCGGGTCGGCGGGACGGAGACGATCACGTGCGACGTGCGGATCCTGGCGGCAACGAACCGCGACCTGAAGGCCGACGCCGACACCCACCGGTTCCGCGGGGACCTGTATTACCGCCTGAGCGTGTTTCCGATCGAAATGCCGCCGCTGCGTCAGCGCGTGGACGATCTGCCGCTGCTGGTCGAACATTTTCTGAAACAGGTTGGGCCCGACCTCGGTATCACTCCGCCACAGATGAGCGACGAGGCGATGGCGTGTCTGATGTGCTACGACTGGCCGGGCAATATCCGCGAGTTGCAGAACGTGGTCGAGCGCAGTGCGCTGCTGGCCGACCAGGTCATCGCGCCGGCCGACTTGCCCCCGGAGATCGCCTCGGCGAAAGCCCATACAACCGCAGTCGAGCATGCATCGACCAGGTCCAGGCTGGCCGATCAGGAGCGCTCGCTCATCATCGACGCCCTGCAAGAGGCGAACTGGAACCAGTCGGCCGCCGCACGGGCGCTCGGCATCACCCGCGATCACCTGCGCTACCGGATCAAAAAGTACAACATCACCCGCCCCACCCGCGACGCACCACGCTGAGCCTTCGTTCGCCCGACCGCATCCCCGGCGAGGTGATCGAACAGTACAAACGGGTGCACCTGCTGCTGCGGCTCAGCACTCGCCTGCGGACCAAGGCACGGCGATTAGCTTTGACCGACCCCCAGGCCCAGCCACGGGCTGAGACCGTGGTTTACACGACGCCAGCCCAGGCCGTGACCAGTCCGCCGCGGCGAACGGCTTTATGGGTCACGGGGCTTGACCAGCGAGGCCGGGCGAGCGATAGTTCACTCAGATAGATGGCGTCCGCGTGGACGCCGGATTCCGGACGTGCGGCGTCGGATGCCCCCACACGAGAGGCCGACGCTGAGGCAGCGGGACTAACGAGTCCTGCCAGTGGGTTCGATCCCCACCGCGCCCGATTGAGCGAGCCAGTCAGTGACCGGTGGCCAGTGGCCAGGAACCGGCATCCGATTGTCGCTGACCACTCGTAACCGAACTTGACAAGAACGCCTGGCCACTGACCACCTGCGATGATCCCTCGCGACCCGTCCCGTCGTGCCCCGTTGGGCTTCCTCTACATCCCGCCGTTCCGCGTCCAGGGTTTGTCGACTGCCGGCGAAGAGTCGGTCGTGCAGGTGCCGGAGCTGGACGTGTGTTTTGACATCGGCCTGTGCCCCCGCACGGTGTTGTCGAGCCACTTTGTGGCGCTGAGCCACGGGCACATGGACCATTCGGCCGGGTTGGTTTACTACTTCTCGCAACGCCACTTTCAGGGCATGGGCACTGGCACCGCCGTCTGCCACCCTGATCTGGAACAACCCATCCACAACGTCATGCGCGCCTGGGTTGAGCTTGAGGCCCAGCGCACGCCCTACAAGATCGTGCCGCTGGTCCCGGATGCCGAACTCGAAATCAAACCCAATCACTTCCTCCGCGCCTTTGCCACCAACCACACCGTCGCGTCACTCGGTTACGTGGTGATCGAACGCCGAAGCAAGCTGAAGCCGGAACTGATCGGCCTGCCGCAGGAGAAGTTGATCGAGCTGAAGAACAGCGGCCAGCAGATCACACAGGTCCACGAGATCCCGCTGGTCTGCTACACCGGCGATACGATGTGGGGTGATCACTTTGAGCGGCCGGATGTGCTGGGCGCCAAGATCCTGATTACCGAATGTACGTTCCTCGACCCGGACGATCGGCCGCGGGCGACGGTGGGCAAACACCTGCACCTGAGCAATATCGTGGACCTGCTGCGGCGGAGCCGGGCCGAAACGGTGGTCCTGACCCACCTGTCGCGGCGGACGAACATCCACAACGCCCGCCGGCTGATCGACCAGGCGGTCCCGGCGTCCGATCGCGACCGCGTGTTCCTGCTGATGGACGCGCGGGCGAACCGGCAGCGGTACGAGCAGCAGTTAGCCGAGGCCGAGGCCGCCGCCAACGCGGTGAGGTAGCCGTGCCCACCACGTGAACACATGCGGGCCCTGCCATGACGCACACGGCCGTCATTTCGCCCCTCACCTGTGCCGTCTGCGTTGACCCATCCGGCGACGACACACTGCAACGCCGGGCGATCACGCTGGCCGAGCAACTGGCCCTGCCTCGCGCCGGCGCGTCAGCCGACCACGAAGTGTTGCTCGCCGTGACGCGATCGGGGCTGCAACTGAGGTGGCTCGAACCCGCCGGCCGACCCCGTCGCCGCGACCGCCGCCTCAGCCGTGGCCGACCGATCGACACCGACCTGACCAAGATCGACGCCACCAGTGGGCACGGCCGCAGCCTCCGCCAACCGATCGCACGGGCCGTCGGCATCACCAAAGGCGACCCCTATCGCCCGACTGTCATCGACGCCACCGTCGGCTTCGGTGAGGACGCCTGGCTGCTCGCGTCGCTGGGCTGCCGCGTCACGGCCATCGAACGTCACCCGATCGTTGCCGCGATGCTGACCGATGCCCTGTGTCACGCGGCGACCCGGGCGCCCGACATCGCCGAGCGCATCACGCTCATCACCGCAGATAGCCGGGACGTGCTGGCGACGCTGGATGCGGCCGACGTGATCTATCTGGACCCGATGTTCCCGCCCCGCCGCGGCAGCGGCCTGGAACCCAAGCGGATGCGTCTGCTTCGTCGGCTGGTGGGTGACGATACCGACGCCCCCGCTCTGTTCAACGCCGCCCGCCGGGTCGCGGCGCGGCGCGTGGTCGTCAAGCGTCCGCTGCACGCCGCCGCGTTAGGTGACGCCGCCCCCACCGTCACGCACAAGGGCAAAAGCATGCGTTACGACGCCTACTCGACGCGGATCGGCCCGGTTTGAGTTGGATTTCGCCCCGTTTGGAGCCCCCCTACATCACGCTCCGATTCCAACGTCGTCATACTACGGTGTCATTGAGCTGCTATACCGGACCCGTGAAAGGTGCCGGGCGAGTTAACCACGCTGCAGTTGACGAGCGACACCCGCGCCAGACAACGTTTCTATTTGCGCTCGAGTTCCTTGAGCGCTGCGGCGGTGGACGAGATGCGGCGGTAGCGGGACAACAGTTCCACGATCCGCGGCTGTTGGGGGCGGAGCGTGATGCTGCGGCGCCAGGCGGCCACCGCCCGTTCCCATTGCGATGGATCGGTCCCGTCCGACCCCAGATACAGGGTCATGAGGCCCACCCCCAGGCCGTTGAGCACCGCCGTGTCATCG
>JAZGCX010000250.1:0-5921 GCA_036477175.1 Phycisphaeraceae bacterium | reverse complement strand
CCGGTAACCCGGCCAGGACGTTCACGGACGACAGAGCGTACGTCAACGAGCGGTTCGTTGACGGCAAGCGATGAACCGGATCAGAGTTTGTGCGAGGTTGAGTGGTTAAAGAAGACAAGATCCAGGTCGAGGGCGAGGTGATCGACGCGCTGCCCAACGCGATGTTCCGCGTTCGCCTCGAAAACGATCACGAGATCGTCGCCCACATCTCCGGCAAGATGCGAATGCACTACATCCGCATCCTCCCCGGCGACCGGGTGACGGTTGACATCAGCCCGTACGACCTGACCAAAGGGCGGATTACCTACCGCCACTAGCGTCGGCCGCCGGGCCCTGACGGCCGGCTGTAGCGAGGTGCCACATGAAAGTCCGCAGCAGTGTCAGACGAATCTGTGCGAACTGCAAGATTATCCGCCGCAAGGGCGTGGTGCGGGTGATCTGCACCAACCCCAAACACAAACAACGCCAAGGGTAGGTGCTGTCCATCGACCACTGACCACTGGAGTATCCCATGCCACGTATTGCAGGCGTTGACATCCCGGACAACAAGCCGATCCGGATTGCGCTGCGTTACATCTACGGCGTCGGCCCACACAACTCAACGTTGATCCTGAAGGAGGCGAATATCGACGGCCAGAGCCGGGCCAGCCAATTGACGGAGGATCAACTGGCGCAGATCGCGGGGATTATCGACAGCAACTTCACCGTGGAAGGGGTGCTGCGGCGGCAGGTCTCCCAGAACATCGCTCGGCTGCGCGACATCCGCTCATACCGCGGTGAACGTCATCGCCGCGGCCTGCCGGTGCGCGGCCAGCGAACCCGGACCAACGCCCGCACACGCAAGGGCAAACGCAAGACCGTCGCCGGCAAGAAGGGCGTCAAGGGGATGAAGTGATACCGCCCGGGGTATCACCGGCCGGTCAGCGGCCCACCTGGCGGCGGGCAAGCCCGGCAGGAACACATGGAACCAGGTTGCACCGACACCCGCTTCAAGGAGCGCCATGGCAAAGAAATCCAAGAAGATCCGAAAGAACGTCAGCCGCGGGATCGCCCACATCAAGGCGTCGTTCAACAACACGCTGGTCACCATCACTGACGTCAACGGCGAGACGCTGTGCTGGGGTTCGGCCGGCACCGTCGGCTTCAAGGGCTCGCGCAAGAGCACCCCGTTTGCGGCGACCCGCGCCGCCGAGGAGGCCGCCGCCAAGGCCAAGAAGCTGGGCATGCGTGAGATCGAGGTGCACGTCCGCGGCACCGGCTCCGGTCGCGAATCCGCTGTCACCGCGTTGCAGCGCGCCGGCCTCAAGATCACCGCCGTGGAGGACCACACCCCGATCCCGCACAACGGCTGCCGCCCCCGCAAGAAACGCCGGGTATAACCGGCCGGTTCGAAGTTGCCCGACCGCCTGCCAAGCAAGAATGACCAACGTTCCACGCACCGATCACGAAAGGCCACGATCCGCAACGCACACACACCGCTCAACACGTTACGGCACCGACACACCCTCGGCACAGAAGCCGCGAAGCGGTTCAGCAGCGCTTCGTGTGAGCGATAAGGCCGAGGACCACCTTGAAAAAGGGCTGCTGAAGTTTGGAGATTCACCATGAGGATCCGTTGGCGAGGTCTTGAACTGCCCAGCCGCGTCAGTAGCGACCCCGAACTGAACACCGGCACCTACGGCAAGTTTATTGTTGAGCCGTTTGAACGCGGGTTCGGGACCACCGTTGGCAACAGCCTGCGACGCATCCTGCTGTCCAGTCTCGAGGGCGCGGCGGTTACCGCGGTCAAGATCAAGGGTGCCGATCACGAGTTCTCCAGCCTCGACGGCGTCATGGAGGACGTGACCGACGTCATCCTGAATATCAAGAGCATGATCATCTCACTCACCGCGGACGAGCCCAAGACCATGCGGTTGTCGGCCGAAGGACCCGGTGAAGTCACCTGTGACCTGATCGAAGCCGACACCTCCATCACCATCCACAACAAGGACCTGGTCCTGTGCACGCTCACCAAGCAGGCCGACTTCGACATGGAGTTCACCGTGCACAGAGGCCGCGGCTATGTTCCGGCGTCGGAGCACTACGACTCAACGGAGGACCAGGAAGTTGGGCTGATCCCCGTGGATGCGGTTTTTTCGCCGGTGACCCGCGTCCGCTACAAGGTGGAGGACACCCGCGTCGGCCAGAAGGTCAATTACGACAAGCTGACCCTGGAGGCGTGGACCAACGGTACGATCACGCCGGAGATGGCACTGGTCGAGGCCGCCAAAATCCTGCGGAAGCACCTGAACCCGTTCGTGCAGTACTTTGAGCTGGGGGCGGCAACAGCCAGCGAATCCGCTGCCGCCGCCGCACGCGTGGACGAAGAGCTGATCCGCAAGCTCAACATGGCCATCGGCGACCTGGACCTGTCGGTGCGGGCAAGCAACTGTCTGGAGTCGGCCAAGATCGCGACGGTAACGGACCTGGTCTCCAAAACCGAAGCCGACTTGCTCAAGGTCCGCTCGTTCGGCAAGACGTCACTACGGGAGGTGAAGCGCAAGCTCACCGACCTGAAACTTTCCCTGGGCATGGAACTGCCGGCCGAGGTGAAAGCTGAAGCGTAACCGCCGCTCGACCTCGACAAGCTCAGTCGAGCCGCCGCTTCGCCAACCGAGAGATTTGCCATGAGACACCGAGTCGCCGGATACAAGCTCGGACGCGACACCGAACACCGCAGGGCGCTTCGGCGCAACCTCGCGATGGCGCTATTCACCCACGGCCAGATCACCACCACCATCCCCAAAGCCAAGAGCGTTCAACCGTTCGTCGAGAAGCTGATCACCGCGGCCAAGAAGGGGGACCTGGCCTCGCGCCGTCGGGTGATCGGCCAGCTCCAGAACCGGATCATGGTCAAGGACGCCGCCGACCCCGACGTGAAGCGCAACAAGTACGGGGAGCTGATCGGCGGTCCGCGCGTGGTCAACAAGCTGTTTGATGAAATCGCGCCGCAATACGCCGATCGCAACGGCGGGTACACGCGGATCATCAAGCTGGGTCGCCATCGGATCGGCGACGGGGCCGACCTGTGCGTGCTGCAACTGATCAGCGAAGAGGACACCGGCCCGCAGGTCGCCGGCAAGTATTCCCGCCGCCGGAATAAAGCCAATCACCGTATGGAAGTCGCCGCCAAGCTGCGCAAGACCACAAAAGCTTCCGCGCAGCAGACCGCCGCCACCGAGACCAAGCAAGAGGAACCTGAGGACGAAACCGCCCTCGACGAAGAAGCTGCAACCGACGGCGAAACCTCAGGAACCGAAGCGAAGCAAGACGAACAATAGCCCGTGGTCTAATCATTGACGAGGCGCAACTCGAAGCCCACGGATTCAATCCGTGGGTTTTTACATTGAAATCAGTCGGCGACCCGCTGAAACATCGCAGAGGCTGGGCATTCTGATTCGATCAAGCCCGGCGACGAGAGTACGATGGGTGGCCGATGCGGATCCTGCTGACCAACGACGACGGCATTGAGGCCCCGGGCCTGATCGCACTTTACCAGGCGATCCGGGACATGGGCGACGTGCAGGTGGTTGCGCCGGTGGAAGTGCAGTCCGCCACGTCCCACGCGGTCACCTTTCACAAGCCCATCGCGACGCGGCGACACGTCGTCGCGACCGATAGGGGTGAAGACCTGTTCGACGGCATCGCGGTTGAGGGTCGGCCGGCGGACTGCGTGAAGCTGGCGCTGGCGGAGCTTCTTGATAAACCGGTGGACCTGGTGATCAGCGGGATGAACGCCGGGGCCAATGTCGGGCTCAACGTGATCTATTCGGGCACCGTGGCGGCGGCGATGGAGGCGGCATTCATAGGCGTGCCGTCGATCGCGGTGAGCCTGCACATCGATAATCCGGCCAAGATTCGCTTTGATGCCGCCGCCGGGCACGCCCGCCGCGTGATCGACCGGATCGTGGCCGGCCCGCTCGAACCGCACACGGTGCTGAACCTCAATATCCCGATGCTCGATGACGGGGTTGAGCCGTTGCGCGTGCGGGTGGTGCCGGTTTCGACCATCCCGCTGATTGACGGTTACGATCAGCACGACCACCCGTCGGGCGACCGTCACTTCACCGCCTCGTCGGGGATGACCTGGCCCCATACGCCGCCCGACTCCGATGTGGGCGCGCTATTCAACCGCTACATCACCCTCACGCCGCTGCATTTTGACCTGACGCTCAAGTCGAAGCTGGAGGCCTGGGCAACGCACATGCAGTAAAGTCTAATGCCCTAGTCGCCGCGAACCGATCCGGCTCCCGCGGAAGGGCGTGCCGCGACGCGTCGCGTCGCGGTTGTTGCGATCACCCGGGGTTTCATGGCAGGAGGACCCAACGATGAGTGACGAACAGGCCACACTCACCCCCTGGGACCAGGTGGAACAGATCGTCGAATCGGGCAACGCCGAGCACATCGAGGCGTTTCTGCAACTGCTGCCGCCGGGTGAGGTGGCGTACACGATCTCGCGCCTGGACGAGCAGCATCGGACCAGGCTGCTGGCGATGGTGGACCCGGAGATCGCAGCCGACCTGATGGAGCACCTGGCGGATGAGCACGCGGCCGACCTGATCGAGGAGCTGCCGGCCGAACAGGCGGCGGCGATCGTCGATGAGATGGACAGCGACGATCAGGCTGACGTGCTCGGCGAGATGGATGAGGATGATGCCGCAGCGATCCTTGAGAAGATGGACCCCCAGGAGGCGGCCGACGCGCGGCGTCTCAGCCGTTACGCCCCGGACACGGCCGGCGGCGTGATGGTCACCGAATACGTGTCCTATTTCGATCATCAACTGGTGGACGACGTGCTGGACGACCTGCGGCGCAACGCAAAAAAATACGCCGAATACGACGTGCATTACATGTATGTGATCAATGACCTTGGCAAGCTGCTGGGTGTGGTGCGGCTGCGCGAACTGGTGCTGGCGCCGGGGAACGCGGCGCTGACGTCCGTCATGAAGCGTGAGCCGGTCAGTGCCCGCGTGGATACGCCGGTGCAGGAACTTGAAGATGTATTCGACCATTACAATTTCACCGCTGTACCGGTGGTGGACCCTCAGGATCGTCTGGTGGGGGTGGTGCACCACGCAGCAGTCGAAGAGGCCCATGGCGAGGCATCCGACAAGGCACTGTTGCGGTTCGGCGGCATCATTGCCGGCGAGGAGTTTCGCACCATGCCCGCGGCCACACGCTCGGTGCGACGCCTGGCGTTTCTCATCCCCAACATCCTGCTGCTGCTGATCTCCGTCAGCGTGATCGCACTGTTTGAGGAATCGACGATCAAGCGAGTGACGGCCTTGGCGATCTTCCTGCCGCTGGTCGCCGGTTTAGCCGGCAACGCCGGGAACCAGGCCGTCGCGGTGAGTATTCGCGAGCTGTCGTTGGGGCTGGTCAAGCCGATCGATCTGACGCGGGTCCTGTTCAAAGAGGCGGGCGTGGGGATGATCAACGGTTTGGTCCTGGGTCTGATCGTGTTGCTGATCGCCTGGGCGTGGCAGGATGACGCTTATCTCGGCCTCGTCGTTGGCGGTGCGATCCCGTTGACCATCGTCATCGCGGCGGCATTGGGCGGCACCATCCCGCTGATGCTCAAAGGCCTCAAGATCGATCCCGCCATGGCCTCGGGCCCGATCCTGACGACCTGCGTGGACCTGTTCGCCTTCCTGAGCGTTCTGAGCCTGGCCTATCTCATGCTCCACAAGTTGACCGGCGCGTAAGGCGATTTACGATTGGCTGATCCATGGCCCAAAAGAAAACCAATAACCGGTTAAACGCCAATGTGCGCGTTCTGTTGCTGACCGGCCCGGAGCAGATGGTCAAACAGCAGTTGCTCGATGAGCTTCGTGATGAGCTTCAAAAGAAACACGGCGAATTACAAACGATGATGCACGACG
>JAZGCX010000025.1:0-4457 GCA_036477175.1 Phycisphaeraceae bacterium | reverse complement strand
GACCCCGATCCCGTCGAGGAGTAATACGGGTCCCGGTTAGAAACGGCGCGTCGGTGCGTCACGGGGCGGTTGGCGGGTGGGCCTGGTACTTCAAGCCGGTGACTGCGGTGCCGTCGGACGACGTGATTGTTGCGGAGATATTCCAGGGGCCGGCGTGATCGACGACTTTAAGCAGCAGCGTGTTCCAGCCTTGCTCGAGGGGCAGGTCGGCTTGATACCTGCCGTGACCGGTCCGGCTGAACACGAGCGCGCCGTTGACGAAGACCTTCATGTCGTCGTCCTGAACTCCCCGCATGACGACGTGTTGTGCAGTCGGTGACCAGACGTGTGTGCGGAGGTAGGCGACGCGGTTGTCGCCGCCGATGGATCTTTCGAGATCGACCACGGTGGGATTCTCGTCAACCAGCGCCATCGGGTGGATGCGCCACATGACGGTTGCGTCGGCGGTTTCCGGCCCGAAGGCGGTGCCGTACAACTGTGACCCGCTCAACCCATCGATCCGGTAGGGCCCGGCGACCTGCCACGCGGTGATGGCGTTGCCGTAACTGTCGATCAGTGACAGCACTTGTCGGGCCCGGCGGCGGGTGTTGTCGTCACGGGCAACATGCAAGACCTTGCGCATGGCGGCGGCGGTGGCGGCGCGATCGGCGCCGCTGACGCGGTGAGCGATCGTGACGGCAGCCAGGGCGGCCTCGGCTCGCAGTTGCTCGTCGTCAAGAAAACCCAATACCGTTTCGAGCATGTCGGGGTCGTGCACATTGGCCATGGCCGTCAGCACGAGCGTCTTGTCCTCGACGTGTCGTGCGGCTTGCATCGCATCGTTGAGCATCTGGATGGTCCGGGCGATGGGCCTGTGGTTAGACATTGCCGCGACACGGACATAGCCGCGCAGCGCCAAGGCACGGTGAGTTTCGTCGTCGGCGTCGCGTGCCAGGGCGAGCATGTCGCTGGCGGCTGCGTCATTGGGCCAGTTGGCGATCGCGGCAACGGCGGCGGCGGCGACCAGGTCGTTGCCGCTGCCCATCGCCGCGCGGACGACATCCAACGCGTCGGGCGTGCCGACTGAGCCGAGCACAGTCAGCAATGACGCTTCGGCCTCGGGGTCAGCGCCGACAAGGCCGGCCGTCACCGCCTGGGCGCAGTACGGTTTATCCTCCGAGCGGTCGCAGACCAGGGCGAGGGCTCTTTCGGCGGCGGTGCGCTGCTGGGGCGTCGAAGCATTGGTCAGCAGTTGGACCATCGCGTGCAGGTGACGGTCGTCGGCGAGTCGGCCCAGCGCCGTCAGCGCCGCAGCGCTGACGTTCTCGTCGGCGTCGGCGGCCGCATCCAATACTGTCTGGACATGCTCGACCGCGTTGCGGCCGGCCAGCACGGCCAACAGCGTGCGCTTCTTTTCGCTGGACGCGGTGGGCAAGAGCGCAGCGAGCTTTGACGATGCCTCGTGCCCGGAGATGCGCTCAAGCGCCCTGTGCACGGCACGGGTCCGGGAGTCCGATGCGTCGTCGAGACGGTTGACCAGGGGTTCGATTGCGTCGATTCGGCCGAGTGTGGCCGCGGCATCGATCGCGGCAAGGCTGACGGCATCGTCCGGGTCGTCCAGAGCGTTGATCGCGGCGGGCAGAGCAACGGAGTCGCCACGCTGTACGAGCACGGCGAGGATGGCGACCCGCGAGGCCGGCGCTGCTGCGTCCAACGATTCGATCCAGCGGGATGTCACGTCCTGGCCGGGCATCGCGGCGGCGGCGTTGACGGCAACGCGGCGCAGTTGCAGGTCCTGCGCGTTCATGGCGGCCAGCAGATCGTCGAACGCGTCGAGTCCGAGGACGCCGGCCAAACCGCTTAGCGCGGCGGATCGGGCCGCGCGGTCTTCGACGGCGGTGCGGGTGGTCCACAAGTGCCGGTAGATCCGTTCGGCTTTGGGGGTGTTGTCGGCTTCGGCGAGGCGGCGGGCCAGCAACAAGCAGGCGTCGGTGGCTTGACCGCGTTCGTACACCGGTTCGGCGTCGGCGGCCTGGATCAAGGTGCCGGTGGCGGCCGGGTCGCCGCAGTTCGCCAGGGCAAACAGGGCGCTGAGCCGCACGTCCCGGTCCTCGTCCCTGGCCAGCGTGATGAGCAATTCGACCGACGCGGCGTCGCGCAGCACGCCCAGTGCGTGGGCGATGGTGGCGCGGGCCTTGCCCTGGGCCTGCGGCAGCGCCTGGCGCAGCGCCGCCCGCGACGCTTCGCCGCCGAATGTCACCAGCGTCTGTGCCGCGTCCTCGCCGAGTTGATCGTCGAGCAGGAACTGACCGACCGCATCGGCATTGTTCGGGCCGCCGACCAAACGCAGTTGTCGGATCAGGAACTTCTTGACCGCGGCGGGGTGCTCACCGTCGAGCTGCCTGGTGAATGTCGTGACCAGGACCCGGCGGTCCGGCTCGGCGCCGGGCCGGCTGACGGACATGACCAGCCCGTGCAGCGCCCGACGTGCCTGGGCGTCGTTAGCCTGGCCCGGTTCGACCAGCTCGCTGATCAGCCGTTCGACGCCGTCGGGATCGGCGACGAGGAATTGGTGTACGGCGTCCGCGGCGGTGTCTTGATCGGCGAGCGATGCCAGCAGCGCATCGGTGCCGGACGCGTCCTGCGCCAAACTGATCGAGCACACGGCCGCCACGACGAGGGGCAACGTGACGAGGCAGAGGCGGCGGCCGGCACCGCATTGACATGCGGTGCTCGTCAACATGATGCCATCGTTTGGAGGTGTGATCGTCATGGCTGAGGCGTTGGGGCTATTGGCCAAGGTGGCTCAAAGATGCCACGGGGCGCGCATGGGGATGTTCACGAGGCGGTTGGCGTCATCGTCGTCAACGAAGCGGAGGTTGACCGGGTCGAAGCGGAGCTTGCGACCGGTGCGGATGGCGGCGTTGGCCAGGTGAATCAGGATCGTTGAGCGGTTGGCGTTGACTTCGTTGAGGCCGAACGTTTGGCGTGTGCGGACCGATTCGTCGAAGTCGAACAGCATCGGCTCGGGGTCGGGGTAGGCGTGAAGCTGTTCAAACAGTCCGGGCGGATCGGTGCGGTAGGCGGCAAAGACCTTGCCCCGGGGCCCCTGGATCAGCGGCATGGCGGGCGGTTCGGCGTTGCCGGTGCCGTCAATCGCGTCGGTTGGTGATTGGGGGCCGGCGTCGAGGATCAGGTGCGTGCCGTCGTCGTAGGTCAAGTCCACGCGTTGCCACAGGCCGACCGCATCGGGGTGCGGGGGCCAAGGCGCTTTGGCCTGGACCTCAACGGGGCTGGTGTCGTCCTTGTCAAGGATGTACTGGATCGGGTCGAGGTAGTGCTGGCCCATGTCGGCCAGGCCGCCGCCGTCGTAGTCCCAGTAGCCGCGGAAGCTGGTGTGGACGCGGTGGGGGTGGTAAGGCTTGTCGGGTGCGGGTCCGAGCCACATGTCATAGTCGAGGTGGCCGGGCACGGGCTGGGGCGTCAGGTCGGTGCGGCCGGTCCATTGCCTGACTTTCCAGTCGAAACCGGTCGATCGGCCGACGCGCACCGTCAAAGGCTGACCCAGCAGCCCGCTGCGGACCAGTTTCTTGAGCAGCCGCGAATGACCAAAGCCGTAGTAGTTGTCCGCGCGGCTCGAAACATTGATGCCCAAGACCCGGCCGTAGCGCCGCACGGCGTCGATGACGTGTTGTCCTTCGGCGATGAATCGTGTCATCGGCGTTTCGCACCAGATGTCGAAGCCGGCCTGGGCCGCGGCGACGGCCATCAGCGCGTGCCAGTGCGGCGGGGTGCAGATGTGCACCACGTCGATGTCCTTGTGGTCGAGCACGTATCGCCAGTCGGCGTACGGTTTGCAGGGTTCGCCGGCCAGGCGGAGTCGATCGGCCAAATGCTGTTGATCGACGTCGCAGACGGCCAGGGTTTGCGGCGGTGTGCCGGGCTGGTTGGGTCGCAGGTGGGCGGGATCGGCGCTGATGGTGCCGCAACCGATGATCGCGCGGGTAATGGTCTGGCTCGGCGCCAGGTAGCCCGGGCCGCCCAGCACGTGACGCGGCACGATGTGGAACATCGCCACCGCGGCGGTGCCGGCGGCGGTCCGCGTGAGGAACGTGCGGCGTGAAACCGGTGTGTTGCCGCTCATTCGGACATCCTTGTGTTGTGTTGCGTCGCGGGCGTCGCGCACCGGGCCGGGCCCTCGATTATCACTTGGCCAAGGTTTGGCTGCAATCTGTGGCGCGTTGAGCGGGGCGTTTGGTCTGGGTGCCTGCGGCGGGACCGGCTGGGCAAAACCGCCGTTCGACCGTTATAATCGCAATGATGTGACCACGCGTGGGACACTCTGCACCTCTGCACCCCGCCGCACTGGCACGCGCTGATGGCCGTCGCCGCGGCCCAGGCCGGCTTCGACATCTGGTGTGAAAAGCCGATGACACGATTCATCGCCGAAGGACAACACGTCATCGACGCCGTGCGGC
>JAZGCX010000249.1:0-3491 GCA_036477175.1 Phycisphaeraceae bacterium | reverse complement strand
GGCAGCGGGGCAAGATCAAGTTGCAGACCGTGTCCCATTCGCCGGTCGGCTTCGGTGTGGAAGCGGGGCTGATCGACGAGGCGGAGGCGATCCACCACGAAGACCGTCATCTGGTGTCCAACGTGCTGGGCAAGTCGGACATGCGTATCGAGGTCGGCTCGACGCTCAAGCTCGCGGCCAGAGACACCCTGCTGCTGGCCAGTGACGGGCTGTTCGACAACCTGCATACCGACGAGATTGTCGCGCGGCTGCGCAAAGGGCCGATCAAGACGGCGGCGCAACGGTTGGCAGACGATGGGCGGCAGCGAATGACTCAGCCGACCGAGGCCCAGCCTTCGAAACCGGACGACCTGACGTTTGTGGCCTTTCGCCGTGGGCGTTCTTGAATCGAACGCAACGGGTCGTCTTATTGGTTACAGAATCCCGCACTCGCGGCGGGCGCCTATCCTGCGGTGCGTCATTGTGCCGATCGCCGTTGGGTTATACTCGCGGTCGGATGGCGACCACGACGGACACGATGCCGGCAGGTGAAGACGGAGTTGGCGCCGGCCGACCGGCGGCGGCAATCGGGTTCGGGCCGGGGGTTGTGGGGCTGGTGATTCTGCTGGTGATTGTGGTGCCGTGTTTCATAACGCTGCCGTGGTCGTTGCAGCATTACAAGGGCGAGGCGGGCGATGAGGCGCGGGCGCTATTGCCGCCGAGCATGTTGGCGCCGATGGGCACCGATGCGCTGGGCCGATCACTGATGTGGCGGATACTGCTGGGTGGTGCGATCAGCCTGGGGATCGGTGCGGCGGCGGCGGTGATCGCGGTGGTGATCGGCGTGGCGTGGGGCGCGGTGTCGGGGTACGTCGGCGGGCGGACCGATGCGTTTCTGATGCGGGTGGTGGACGTGTTGTACGGCCTGCCGTACATCCTGCTTGTGGTGCTGGTGGACATTGCGCTGCAACCGTGGGTGGCGTGGGCGGCGGGGTCGGTGATGGCGGCGGACACGGCGTTGGGCGTGGCGGACGTGGTGACGCTGCTGCTGGCGATCGGCGGTGTGAGTTGGCTGACGATGGCGCGGGTGATCCGGGGCCAGGTGTTGAGCCTGCGTACCCAGCCGTTCATCGAGGCGGCGCGGGCGTATGGGGTCGGGCCGGGACGGATGCTGGCCCGTCATCTGCTGCCCAACTTGATCGGCCCGATCGTCGTCTATACAACGTTGACCGTGCCGCAGGCGATCCTTCAGGAATCGTTTCTCAGTTTCCTGGGCATCGGGGTGCAGCCGCCGCTGCCGAGTTGGGGGAATCTGGCGGCCGACGGTTTGGGTGAGCTGCACGCCCTTGGCCGCCAGGGCGCGACTATGCGGTGGTGGCTGATTGTCTGGCCGTGCGTGCTGCTGGGCTTGACGTTGATGGCGCTCAACTTTATGGGTGATGCGCTTCGGACGCGGCTGGACCCGCGCCGCGTCGGGTAAGATGTGTACAGATTAGGAAATGTCCGGATTCAGCCGCCGGAGGCTGATCGATCGCGGCGGAGCACCGGTCGCTGACCAGTGAGAGCTATATCTGATGGAAAACCGTTTTGGCTTTCGCGACCTGGTGATTTCGGCGCTGCTCGTGGCGCTGCTCGTCGTGGTGCTTCTGGTCATGCGGCAATACGATCGGCAGTGGGACCTGTTGCTGACGATCAGCGAACGGCTGAGTGAGCAGACGCGCGAGTTGTCGCAGGTCCGGCGGATGTTGCAGGAGGGTGTTGCGTTCGTCAACCCGGGCCGTGACGATGACCCGGCCAGCGTCGATGACCCGGCACAGCAATACGGTGATCCATTCGACGGTGTCAAGGCGGCCGCAGCGAACCCCGACTATGCCCTGGGCGACTGGCTGGTCGAAGCGTTCGGGGTGAAGCCGCCGAAACTGACCCCGCTGTTGTCATCGGACGTGTACGCGGCCATCATCCAGGCGCGTGTGCTGGAGGGTATGGCCACCCAGGACCCCCGGACGCTGGAGTTTAAGCCGCTGTTGGCCAAGTCGTGGCAGATCAGCGACGACGGCCTGACGATCACGTTTCAGCTCCGCCGCGGCATCACCTTCTCCGACGGCGAGTCGTTTGACGCCGACGACGTCGTGTTCAGCTACAACTGGATCATGAATCCGAAAGTGGATGCGCCGCGGGACCGGGCGTATTACAAACGGATCAGGAGCGTGGAGAAATTGGGCCCGTACGAGGTCGTGTTCCGTTACGACGAGCCGTATTTTCAGGCGTTTGATCTGGCGGCGGCGATGGGGATTTTGCCCGAGCATTTCTACAGCCAATACACACCGGAGCAATTCAACCGGGACCCGGGTCTGCTGATGGGTACGGGTCCGTATCGGCTGAAGAGTCCTACGTCGTGGCGGCCGGGCGATCCGCTGGTTCTGGTGCGGAACGAGCGGTACTGGGGCGAACCGGGCCCGTTTGACCGGATGGTCTATCGTGTGATCGAGAACGAGGCCGCGGAGCTGACGGCGTTCCGCAACGGCGAGCTCGACCAGTTTCTGGCCGAGCCCGAGCAGTACCAGGGCATGCTCGCCGACGACGAACTGATGAGTCGGGTGGATGATTACGAGCTGGAACATCTGCGGATCGGCTACCTTTATATTGCGTGGAACCAGAAGCGTGTGGGCCAGCGGACACGCTTCGCCGACAAGCGGGTGCGGCAGGCGATGACGATGCTCGCTGATCGGCAGGGCGTGTGTGACAGTATCTACCTGGGCTATGGGAAGGTGACGACCGGGCCGTTCCACTACCTCGGCGAGCAGGCCGATCCGAACATCGAGCGCTGGCCGTATGACGTAAAGCGGGCCAGGGCGCTGCTGAAGCAGGCGGGTTACGAAGACCGTGACGGCGATGGGGTGCTCGAATCGCCGGACGGTGAGCCGTTCAAGGTGAAGCTGACCTATCCGTCGAGCGGGGAAACGTACAAGCGCATCGTGTTGTATCTCAGGGACAGCTTTGCGCGTGGCGGCGTGGTCATCGAGCCGGATCCCACCGATTGGCCCTTGATGATCCAGAAGCTGAACACCCGCGACTTCGAGGCGATTACGCTGGGTTGGAGCGGCGGGATCGAGACCGACATCTACCAGATGTTCCACTCCAGCCAGATCGGGGACAAGGGTGACAATTTCATCAGCTACGTCAATCCCGAACTGGATGAGGCGGTTGACCAGGCCCGCCGCACCATGGACAAGACCGAGCGGATGGCCCTGTGGCGCCGGTGCCACCGTATCCTGCACGAGGATCAACCTTACACGTTCCTTTTCCGTCGCAAGGGTCTTTTCTTCATCGACAAGCGGATCAGGAACATCCAGCAGACCAAGGTTGGGTTCAACTATGTGTCGCGCTGGGTCATGCCGATCGAGTGGTACGTGCCCAAAGCCCGGCAGAAGTACGGGAAGTAGTGGTCAGTAGCGAGCTACGGGACACCAGGCGCGACGCATTAGCCACCAGCCACCCATGCTCACCTACAT
>JAZGCX010000248.1:0-3254 GCA_036477175.1 Phycisphaeraceae bacterium | reverse complement strand
GAACCCTTGGGCTTGCGGGGTTTGGCTTTCTTATCAGTCTGATGAGTCGCCCGATCCTCGCCGGGCGCGGCGGGCCGGGCGGGCGGATGGTCAACGGCCTTGAGCGACAGCTTCACCCGCCGCTGCTCTTCATCCACCATCAGCACGCGAAATTGTTTGCGGTCGCCGATCTTGACCACGTCTTCGACGCGGTTGACCCGACTGGGGGCCAGCTCGGAGATGTGCACCAGCCCCTCGACGCCCGGTTCCAGTTCCACAAACGCGCCAAAGTCGGACGTGCCGGTCACCGTCGCCTGGACCAAACTGTTGACCGCGTACTTGCGCTCGGCGCCGATCCACGGGTCACCCTGGGCCTGCTTGAGGCTCAGGGCAATGCGGCGCTTGGCGGGGTCGATCGACAGCACCCCCATCCGCAGCACGTCGCCTGGCTTGACCACCTCGCAGGGCTTGTGGATCCGCTTCCAACTGATCTCGCTGACGGGCAACAGCCCTTCGACGCCCGGCTCGATCTCGACAAACGCGCCGAAGTCGGCCGTACGGGTGACGCGGGCGGAGACCTGATCCCCGACCTTGATCCGGTTCTCGATGCCCGCCCACGGATCGGGCTCAACCTGCTTAAGGCCGAGACTCACGCGCTGCCGTTCGGCGTCGATCTTGAGAACCTTGACCTTGACATGCTGGCCGACACGGACCACGTCACTGGTCTTGCAGACGCGGCTGTAACTGAGGTCCGAGACGTGCGCCAATCCATCCACGCCGCCCAGGTCAACGAACGCCCCGTAATCCACCACGCTGGAGACGATGCCCTGGCGCTCCTGGCCGACTTCCAACTGCGCCCACAGTTTCCGCCGGGCCGCGGCGCGCTCATGTTCAAGGTGTCGCCGACGGCTGAGGATGATTTTCTTCGACCGGTAATCGATCTCCTGAACCTGGCCACGCAGCTTTTGGCCGATGAACTGATCGAGGTCGTCGACGTGATGCAGGTCGATCTGGCTGGCGGGCATGAAGGCGCGGATCCCGCCGACGAGTTCCAGTTCCAGGCCACCCTTGTTGGTCGCGGTCACCCGTGCCTCGACAACCGCGCCGCGCTGCAGTTGTTCCCAGGTGGCGCGGCTCACCGCGCCCTCGCGCGACAGGATCAGCAGGCCTTCGGACTCGTCGAACCGCTCGACAACGAAATCCATGATGCTGCCGACGCGTGGTTGCCGCTCGAACTGCCCCAGCGGCACGACCCCCTGGTGCTTGCCGTCAATGCCGGCCAATTGGACAAACACGTCGTCGCCCTGAATGGCACAGATGCGTCCGCGGCGGATCTCGTGCTCGAACCGCTTCGGCTCATGCGAGTCCGCTACGGCCTGGTGGGTGATCGAGTCGTCCACCTGGGCGGCCTGTTCCATCAACTGCTCGACGTTCTGACCTCCCAGCGCCTCGGCGATCTCACGCTCGAGTTGGGCGTCTGTTTCGGGCGGCGTTGAACCACTGTTGCTGGCCTGATCCATCGCGGGCTCACGTCTTCGGGTCCGAGAGCACGGCAGAAAGAATACTTGGCAAACGCCTCGGAGCAAAATGCCAGCGTGCTCGATCGGCCGTGCTCCCGAGTGCCATCGAAATTCCCATCGCCGGTCCGGCCTCAGCCGACCGACCCCGCGGCACCGGTGCCGGACACCGTCGTCAACGTCGGCTCACGTGGGGGTTGTCTTTAACGTAGAACCGCAGTGGTTTGCCCGCCCACTCACCGGCGTAATCCACGCCGATCCGCCTCATCGTGACGATCTTCGCGCCGGCATACGCCCGGCCGCGCGCCCGTTCGATAAAGAGCGTGCCGCTGCGGGTCATGTCGGTGCCGTCAAGTTTGCGGTCGATGGCCAGTGCCTGGCAGAGCTTAGCCGGGCCGGAGCATAGATCGGTTTCCCGGCGGGCGTGTTGGCCGCGGAAACGCCGCATCGTTTCCAGACCTTCGGTTGGTTCCAACGCGCGCAGCAGCACGGCAACGGGGTCGCCCTCGCACCGGGCAACAATGTTCAGGCAGTGGTGCATGCCGTAGGTAAAGTAGACGTAGGCGTGGCCCCCGTCGAGCCACATGGCGCGGTTGCGCTCGGTGTACCGGCCATTGAACGTGTGAGCGGCACGATCGGCAACACCCAGGTACGCCTCGGTTTCCACGATCACGCCGGCCAGGCGCTTCCCGCGGTACATGCGCACCAGCCGTTGGCCAAGCAGTCCGATCGCCACGTCGGTCACGTCGCGTCGAAAGAACGACCGTGGCAGGCGACGGTCTGTCTGTGGCTCGGACATGTTCAAGGATGCGCTGGTTTGAACGGTCCGCCAGACTCGCCCGGCTTGGATTCACTGCTGCCCGCCTCCGGCAGGCGTTGCGGCGCCACCGCACTGAAGCTGCACCAGCCACCAAGCGGCAGGCACCCGATCCCGATCATCACCAGCTGGCTAAGCACAAACAACAGCAGCCAGAACACCGCCGACTCGATGAACCCATACGAATGAAGCCCGGCGCCGAGCATGTTCACGCCGAACCAGGACCAGCTTGTGACCACGTTGCCGAAGATGGCCAGCACCGCCATGCCGCGCAGCTTGACCATGCCGCCCCAGCGAGCATGCAGGAGTAATACGTTCCACAACACGATCATCAAGGCACCGTTTTCCTTTGGATCCCAACCCCAGAATCGTCCCCAGGACTGGTCGGCCCAGATCCCGCCGAGGATCGTGCCGACAAAGCTGAACAGGGTGGCGAAACAGATGATGCCGTAGATCATCTGCCCCAGTGACCTGGCAGAATCTTTGGACAGGGTATTGGTGAAAACACCCCTAAAGACGAAGATGATTCCCAGCACGCCGGCGAGGAACGTGGCCGAATACCCCAGCGTGATAACCACGACGTGGGTGGCCAGCCAGAAGTTGGTGTCGAGCACCGCCTGGAGCACGGCCATGGAATCGCCGTCTCCGGACAGCGCGCGGGCCACCAACAGCGTCAGGGTGCCGGTGGTCGCCGCGGTGAACGTGCCGACGCCGTTGCGGAACACCCGTTCCAGGATCAGGCACAAGACCACGCAGCCCCAACCGATGAATACCGCCGAGGAGTAGAGGTTCGTCACGGGCGGCCTGCCGGAGAGGTAGACCCGCACCGCCAGGGCGACGGTGTGCACCAACCAGGTCAGCACGAGCAGGCGATTCGCGGCGGTCAGCAGCGGGCCGCGCCACACCAGCCAGGACAGGAACGTGATCAGGATCACGCCGAG
>JAZGCX010000247.1:0-2005 GCA_036477175.1 Phycisphaeraceae bacterium | reverse complement strand
GTCAACTGTTCGAGGTCGCCCCCATTGGCCGAAACACGCGCCAAACCCCAGGTAGCGCTCGACACACACACGATGACGTCGTCCGGCGCCCAGCTTCCATCGAAGCACGAATCAGTGATGTCGATGGCGGCGCCTCCGCCGACCGGCACCTTCTTGAGCCCACCATTCTCCCTAAACCCAATCCACTGTCCATCGCGAGAGAAGAACGGCTTGTCGCCTCCTTCCGTGCCCGCTACCATCCGGATCGTGGTCGTGGCAAAATCTCGTAGCGCCAAACGCAGTTGACCGGCGCTGTCTGTGTACGCCTGGGCCACGCTCTGCCCGTCAGGCGAGATGGCCACGTCCAACACGCCCCGGGACGGACTCCCCATACTGAAGGCAAAACGCATGGCAGAACTGACCGGCTCCGCCGGAGGCCGCACGAGCGACCAGGCGAACAGCACGGTCATGACGGCGGCCACGCCGATGGCGGCGACGGCCCGACGCTTCCAGAGGTCCTGCATGCCGGCGGCACGCGCGACGCCCGCCGGGGTCACGGTGTACGCCTGGTCACCGAGCGCCTGGCTGAACTCCCCGGCGGTGGCAAAGCGGTCGGCCGGCAATTTTTCCAACGACTTGGCTGTTGCCGCCGCGACATGCGGGGGTACCGACTTCCGCAACTCCATAACCGGCCGCGCGGTGTCGGTCACGATCTTCATGATGATCTGCTGTGCCGAGTTCCCCATGTGGGGCGGTTCGCCGGTCAACATCTCGTACAACACGCTCCCCAACGAATAGATGTCCGACCGGTTCGTGAGATCCTTCTCGGCCGTTGCCTGCTCGGGACTCATGTAATGCGGTGTACCGAGGGACAGGCCGGTCTCCGTCATCCGCCCACCGGCGGCCGCACTCACCGCCAGCGCGATCCCGAAGTCCGCCACCATCGGGCGCCCGTCGTGCAGCAGGATGTTCTCGGGTTTGATGTCGCGATGGATCACGTTATTGCGATGGGCGTAGCCGAGGGCATCCGCAATGTCGGCAGTGATACGGACCGCCTCCTCGATGCCAAGTTGCGTTTCGCGGTTCAGCTTGTCGCGCAGTGTCTCGCCGTCAATGAACGGCATGACATAATAAAGGAAAGAGTCCGCCTCACCCGAATCGAACAGCGGCAGGATGTGTGGGTGTTGGAGATTGGCCGTGGTCTTGATTTCCTGCACAAACCGCTCGGCGCCGAGGACGGCGGCAAGCTCCGGTCGCAACACTTTGACGGCGACCTTGCGGTCGTGCTTGAGG
The DNA here is from genome assembly GCA_036477175.1 of Phycisphaeraceae bacterium. Taxonomy (GTDB): domain Bacteria; phylum Planctomycetota; class Phycisphaerae; order Phycisphaerales; family Phycisphaeraceae; genus JAZGCX01. The sequence continues at coordinate 733 of JAZGCX010000247.1, read as the reverse complement.
TCCTGGGCTAGGTAGACCGTGGCCATGCCGCCTGCCCCAATCTCCTCTTGGATCTCGTAACGGTCGGCGAGGGCGGTGGACAAGCGTGCGAGAGAGTCTGTCATCGGCGGGTAAGATGTAGCGGCTGGGAGGGGGTGTCAAAGACGGTTCAAGCCGGTCAAGACCGACTCGATGAAGGGGTGTGGCCACCCTCCGGAACCATGGTCTCCAGAGGTAGGTCAACGAATGCCGATGAGTGACCGCTCATTCTTTGTGCTTGTGCGCCCAAAATCTGCCGAATTCAGGTGGCTCGGTCGCCGTCGTGCCTGGGCGGCAGGGCCACCGTCTACCCTGCCCACGATCTCGAAACGACGGAGCTGCCGTGATACCCCGAACCCGTAGGTTGACCCAGCGTCCGCACCCGGTTATGATGGTTCGCCAGCTTGAAAACGGCTCCCATTTGAGGGCCAGTCATATTCGAACGTCGACGGGGGACCCTGCACGATCGGGTGCCCCTTTCTGTTTGTAAGGTTTACGCCGCGCACGGTAGCGCGGCAGCCCAACGCGGGGGCACTATCCGCGGAAGAGTAGTCGGTTGGTACGGCATTACCCGCACCCCCGGCCACGGCAACATAAGGGAGTACGTAATGCGTACCAAAGGAACAGTAAAGTGGTTCAACGACAGCAAGGGCTTTGGCTTTGTCACGCCCGAGGACGGTAGCAAGGACTGCTTCGTCCACCACAGTGCCATTCA
>JAZGCX010000246.1:0-4989 GCA_036477175.1 Phycisphaeraceae bacterium | reverse complement strand
ATCCGCATCACATGCGGAGCTGTGGCTTCCTGCCCGTATAACACGCCTCTGGATCGTCAAAGGGCTTGGTCAGGCGCCGTTGGACAACATGCAGGGAGCATAATGTGGAGTGGTGGCCGCTGCAACGCCGGTGTCCCCACCCACGGCGGCCACGGTGGCGATGAATGTAAATGGGAGACATGCAAAGGGTTGGACGATTCGAGGAAAATGGGCGATGCAGGACTCGAACCTGCGACCTCTTCCTTGTAAGGGAAGCGCTCTAGCCAACTGAGCTAATCGCCCGACGCCGAACGCCCCGAATTATAACCGCCCGCACCACGATCCGGCGCGGCGGTGTGCCCCCTATCATCGGCGATCCAGCACCAGGAAACTGAACCGCCGGGGGCGGTCGAACGACTGCCGCTGCGTTTCGACAAACTCGTCCGGCGGCAACGGCGGGAAATACGTGTCGCCGTCGATCTGTTCGTGGATGACCGTCAGGTAGATCCGATCGGCCAGCGCCAGGGCCTGGCGGTACACCTGTCCGCCGCCGAGGATGAAAACTTCATCGGCCCGGCCGCGCAGCGACGACAGTGCCTCTTCCAACGACCCGCACACGGCTGCGCCCTGGACCGAATAATCCGGCTGCCGCGTGAGGATGATATTGTCACGACCCGGCAGCGGGTGGCCGACCGACTCGTACGTCTTTCGCCCCATGATGACCGGCTGTCCCCTCGTCAGGTCGTCGAAGCGATTGAGGTCCTGGGGCAGGTGCCACGGCAGGCCGTTGTCCTTGCCGATCACCCGGTTCTGAGACATCGCAGCGATCAGAGTAATCTTCATCAGACAGCCACCGGCGCCTGGATGGCTGGGCACACGTGGCGCATCAGGTTGAGGCAGGTTTGGACGGGACTAGGGTATCGGGTCCAGGGTCCGGGGTCTATGGTCATGGATGAACGGGTCACGCTGCTGTCGAGGCCGTCACCATTGGTCATTCGTGCTTCGTCATTCCCATGTTGCCTCTGCCCGTTCGCACGTTAAACTGACCGGCATGTTGACTGCGCTTGGAGCAGACAATTTCAGCCACTTTGGGCCGGTCGTGGTGCTATTGTTGATGGCGATTGCGTTCGGCGTGGGCACCCTGTTGCTGACGCACGGGCTCGATGTCGTGCTCGGGACGCGGCGGCCGGGCGCGGTGAAAGGAATCGCGTACGAATCGGGAATGAACCCGATCGGCACGGCCCGGCGGCGGTTCAACGTCCGGTTCTACATCGTGGCGATGACGTTTCTGCTGTTCGACGTGGAGATCGTGTTCCTGTACCCGTGGGCGGCCACGTTCCCGAGCCTGTCGAGCGACAGCGGACTGAGCGCCCTGTTTCTCGGGCGGATGCTCTTTTTCATCCTCACAAGCATCATTGCCTTTGCCTACGCCTGGCGCAAGGGCGTGTTCCGGTACGATTGATATGGACCCCAGATAAAGGAGCACCGGGTGGTAACCCGGTGCCGGCCCCGCATTGCCATGCGGGGCTCAAGTCGCACAAACACGCCATTTCCAATTGGGATACGTATTATTCCAACACCACCAGGCCGTCGGATTCCCCGGTTGCGGGTGTGCGGGCGGGGGCATCGATGAACTCGTGGACGCCGCCGTGCTGCTCGGCAATGATCCGCAGGGTGTTCTGGGGATCGGGGTAGAAGAACTGGATGGTGCTGATCCTCACCCGCTTGTCCTCGTTCAACTCGGCCAACACGCTGAGCAGTTGAGCCTGGTCCACCTGTCCGGCGCGAGTTCCCACAATGTTGTCTGAGCAGATGCACAGGTGATCCGGGGCGTAGCCGATGGCTCGGCGCAGGGCATTGACCGGGTTGGCTGCGCCCCGGGGGATCACTCGCCCCCGGGCCGGGTCCATCCACTGCGTCACCTGCGTCTTGCGTTCGTCGGTCGCGGGCCTCAGGCCGGCGGGCTTGACCTCGATCACCTTGCCGCCTTGGAAGAAGATCACCGTAAACCGCTGGGCCGGTTCCAGTTCAGCGATCAGGCCGCTGACACGCTCGATCACCAGCGGAAGGGTGTCCACCAGCGAACCCGATGCGTCGATGAGGAACGCGACACTGCCCGCGTTGTGCAACGCGTCACTGATCCTGGCCAACTCATCGGAACGCGGCGGCTCGGCAACAGGCTCGCCGGGTTCGTCATTGGACAACACACCGATCATCTCATCGATCAGATCGACCTCGATCGGACGCAACGCCGGCGCTGCCTCCGCAGCCGGTGACGGGATCGACAGCTCAGATTCAGGCTCAGGCACGATCGCCTCGGCCGGTGCCGCCTCGGTAGTCGATCGCGCTGCTGTCGCCGCCGCTGCCGGCGGCGTGGGGGGCTCATCCGGCCACACCACCGCTGTTAACAACTCTTGGCGGGACGAGTCGCGCTGCTCGACCGATGGCGGCGATAGCGCAACCGCACCGGCAGATTCGCCGACATCAAGCATCGTCGGGCCGAACCCCGCCATAGCCGTATCATCCGGCGGATCAAGCTTCCAAATGATCGGCCCCAGGGAGATCACACCGATGGGATCGACTAACTGCCCCAGCGACGTTTCGACCGCCGACCGCTCGGGCGCAACGGCGACCGTGTCGCTTGCCGGCCCCTGGACGGCCGACCGAGAACGCATCTCTTGCAGAAGAAGCCTCATCTGCCGCTGATCGGCCTGCGCCTGGCGGAGCTGAATATACAACGTGACGTTGAACCCGAGCAGCACCAGGAGCATGACCGTCATCAACGACCAGGCAACCCTGGACCGACCGCGCGTGACGACGGGCGTGGCCACGGACACCGGCGCGCCGGCCGGGACGACGGCCTTGGCTTGCATGGCATCATCGTGCTCGGATTCGACCTGAGGCAGTGATTCGGCACCAGGCACAACACTCGGCAATTCGACCGCCTCACCGGTGGGCGCGGGGAATTCCGGTCGGGGCTGCGACGCGGCCTCCGTCAGGACACCCGCTTCATCGTCAGACTCACTCGTGACCGCGGCGACCGCCTCGGACTCCAGATCGGGTGGCACGTCACCCGCCGATTCGCCTGGCGATTCATCAGCCGACACCGCGGCGGACTCGATCGGTTCAGACGGCTTGGATGCCGGCTCCACGCCCGTTGGTTTGCCTGATGGATACTGCTCGTCCGCCTCGTGCGCCTTGACCGCCTCCTCGGCTTCAACCTCAGCCAGCAAGTGCTCCATCTCCTCGGACGTGACCATCTGTTCGTGCGCAGCGGACGCTTCGGCCGGGTGAACGATCGTCGCAGCCAGGTCGTCGCCGACTGATTCCTCGGGGCCGTGGTCGGCATCGACGCCTTCGAATGCGGCAACCAGTCGATCGGCCTGCGACCCGACGGACGCCGGGTCTTGCACCTGCTGCTCGGTGTGACCGACGATCAGAAGGGTCATGCCGGCGTGCACCTGATCGCCGTCGTTGAGCAGGGTGGGCCCCTCGACCCGTTTGCCGTTGACGAAGGTGCCGTTGGTTGATCCCAGATCGTGGATGAACCACTGGCCGTCCTCGAAAGTCAGCTCGGCGTGGCGACGAGACATCGCCGAATCGGGCACGCAGATGGACTTACTCTGCCGGCCCAAAACCTGCGGCGCGTGACGGGAAATCTCAAAAACGTGGCCCCGGCCCGGGCCCTTGACACCGATCAGGATCAGCACGTCGCGTCCCTTCAGAGCCCACCGATCATCACCCGGTCTATCCCCGACCGCGCCTATAAAGGTAGCACACAAAGCGCGTATATCAAGAAAATCAGCGGTTGTACTGCCGCCGGAACCCGCTAGAATGCCCGCGTTTGTTGCGGTCACCACCCAGGCCCCGTCGTCTAGTCAGGTCTAGGACACCAGGTTTTCATCCTGGCAACACGGGTTCGAATCCCGTCGGGGTCATTGCCATGCACCGCCCCGGACAAATTGACTTGCGTGCCGACCGGTCTATCCGTTATACTATTCAAGATCGAAGCCAGTGGGTCGGCTCAGCCGATACCAACGACATCCGAATGGATTGCTCACGACCGCGGCCGAGGTCGCCCGTGACGGCATCGGTGGCCGATTAAACGGAGGGTAGGAGTCCGCAGCCGCGATCGTTTGATCTCTTAGTCTGTAAGCCCGGTGGCCGGGGCCGCGGTTCGCCCGGGTCACAGGGCCGGGCAAGGCCCTGCGTACAAGGGTAACTGTTCGCCAGTGAGGCCCATCCACGGGAAAGTGAGCATCAAGAACCATCGCACGCAAACCGAGTTACCCCCCGAGACGCCGACCGCGCCCGCGCAGACACCCAAACGCCCCGGCATCAGCGGCTGAGAACTGCCAGTCCATCGTCGGCACCGGCCGAACCGAGGGTTCAACAGATGGCCGAGCAAACACGGTTCAAGCACGGGGACGTGGTCGTCCACACCCGTCGATTGGAGTGGGGCGACGGCGTCGTCGATCGGGCAACCGTCATCCACCACCAGGGCCGACCCGCACAACGCCTCGAGATCAACTTCACCCACCACGGCCGGGTCACCATCAACACGGCCGTTGCACCACTGGTCCCCAAAGGAACACCCCTGGCCATGAGCACAACAGCAAGTTCAACGTCCCCTACCACCACCACCCAAACCGGCGGCTGGCTGGGCACCTTGATCGAAAAGAACGACGCCGACGTCCTGGTCGCACTGCCCGAAGCGATGACCGACCCGTTCGCCCCCCTGGCCAACCGCCTCCAGGCCATGCTCGACAGCTACCGCTTCAGCACCGAGCCGCGCAGCCTGATCGAATGGGCCGTCGCCCAGACCGCCCTGCACGACCCGCTGTCGAAGTACACCCGGCACGAACTGGAGCAGGTTTTCCCACGCTTTGCCCGCGACCGTGACCAGCTCCTGGTCAGCCTCGTCCGCACCATCAAGAAGCAGCTCAAGACCGACCTGCTCAACCAGGCCTTAAAGAACACCCGTCACGGCGAAGCCCGCGCCGCCCTCAA
>JAZGCX010000245.1:0-6323 GCA_036477175.1 Phycisphaeraceae bacterium | reverse complement strand
GGTCAAGATCGCCGCTGGGGTCCTCGGTCGCTCCGGGCGTGGGCGGGGCCTCGGCGCGGTGGGGCGCGATACCTGCTGGAGATGGTGGGGTCGTTGTCCTGGTCATCTCATGCTGCCGGTTGATTGGGGGCCTCGACACCTTGGGCCGCCCGATAACGATGTCCCGCCGCATGGCAGGTAGTGTAACATCCGGCCGGGTGCGGGCTTGTCGAGCGACGGCGGATTTGACCTGATCGCGGCATTGGCGGACAATTCGCCGTCCAGCCTTCGTGACGGGTGTGCTTTTGCCCTGACGAGTCAGCTATGCGATGCCTAATGAGACTCGGCTTGCGGTATAAACCGGTCGGGTCTGCCGCCCTGACGGCGGTGTTGCTCGGCGTCGGCCTGACACTTGCCGGTTGCTCGGGGACGGCCAAACCGCCGCCCACGCCCCCGCGGCCAACCTACAGCGGTCCTCGCTTCCTCCACGGCACCGTCGGTTCACTGACCCAACTCCGCGGGTATCAGCCTCTTCTGGTCAGCGGCTACGGCCTGGTGGTCAACCTGCACGGCACCGGTTCCTCGGAGGTGCCCATTTTCCTGCGGCAGTGGCTGATCAACGAGATGCGCAAGCAGGGGGTTGGTCAGGTCGAGTTCGCCGAGATGACCGGCGGCCAGGGGCCGGCGCGGATCCTGAACAACCTGGACACCGCCGTCGTCGAGGTCAAGGGCCTGATCCCGCCCGGCGCCATGAAAGACACCCGATTTGACCTGGTGGTCTCAGCCCTCGACCAGACACAGACCACCAGCCTCGAAGGCGGCCAATTGTGGACCACGCCGCTGGCGGTCAACGGCGCCAACCCGCAACTGCAATTCCGCCGCTCCCTGGCCATGGGCCACGGCCCGATCTTTATCAGCCCGCTCCACAGCGCTGACAAGGAAAGTGCCGCGCCCCTCCGCCGCCGGGCCGTCATCCTGTCAGGCGGCAAGGTGGTCGAACCCCGTCGCATCGAGCTGCTTTTGAATCAACCCAGTTGGCAGCGAGTCCGCATGATCGCCGACCGGATCAACGAACGGTTTGGCCACGAGAACGCCAGTCTTGCCTTCAACACCGCCGTGCCCGTGACCGATCAGATCATCCGGCTGAACATCCCCACGCGCTTCGCCGGTCGGTCCGAGGCGTTGATCGAACTGATCCGCCACCATTACATCCAGCGCGGCCCGAACTTTGAGGCCGCCAAAGCGCGCGAATTGGCTACCCTGCTCGTCACCGAACCGCGGTATGCCCGCGACATAGTCCTGGTCTGGCAGGGGCTTGGGCGGACGATCGTCCCGATCATCCGCCGGTACTACGAGCACAGCAACCGCCGCGTCCAGTTCGCCGCGCTCGACGCGGGCAGCCGGCTCAATGACGAGACCGCCGCGGTACATCTGGTCAAAGTGGCCCAAAGCCCGCGTGCCTCCGACCGCCGCGAGGCCGCCCGTATCCTGCGCAACCTGCCGCAGAGCCTCCGCGGCAGCGCCGCACTCAATCGGTTGGTGAACGACGATGACCAATCGGTGCGTCTGGCCGCGTACGAGTCGTTGGCCGCCATCAACGACCCAAACCTTACCCGCGTCGTCTTCGGCGATGAAACCCAGTTCAAGTTCGTCCTGGATTTAGTGCCGTCCGACAAGCCGCTGGTCTATATCACTCACGACCGCATGCCGAGGCTGGTCTTGTTCGACGACAACCTGGCGTTCAAGCGTCCGATGCTCGCGCGGTTCTGGGACAACCGTCTGATCGTCCGCGCCGATCAGGACGAAGAACTGGCGACCGTCTTCTATCAGCCGCGTGGCCGGATCGAGGGCAAGACCTACAAGATCGGTCGCTTGGTGGCTAACCTGGTTTTTCTCCTGGCGCACGAGCCCACCATCAGCCAGCCGACGCAAGGGCTGGACCTGTCCTACTCCGACGTCGTCGGCGCGGTCTATCAGTTGTGCAAGACCGGCCAGGTGGAGGCCCAGATCGCCGTCGTGGACTCGCCGCTCGAACAGGCGATCGCCCGATTGGAGAGGACGCAGTTGGCGGCGGGCCGCCCCGAGACCACCGTGGCCGCACACGCAACCGGGCCGGACCCGGCAACCGCCGCCGCAGCGGGCGGCGGCGACGCCCCAGGCACCTTCGTGCCTCTGAACGTGCGCGATGACGAGCCGGCCGACGACGCCGCGCCGCCCTCACCGAATCCGTGGCCTGATCGGGGCGTCATCCCGGCACCATAAACCGCTGCGCACCATGACCAGTCCACCTTCACGCCGGGCCACCATACCGCACCATGACGAAATTGGTGAATCCGCCCAGGACGGGCCGATAATCGACAGGAGGTCGAAACGAATGCGACTGGCAAAAATCACCGTCTGCGGTTTCAAATCGTTCGCGGACAAGACCGAACTGGTCTTCGACAAGCCCGTCATCGGGATCGTCGGGCCAAACGGCTGTGGCAAGTCCAACATCGTGGACGCCGTCAAGTGGGTCCTTGGCGAACAATCGGCCAAGAGCCTCCGCGGCGGCGCCATGATGGACGTGATCTTCAACGGATCAGCCACCCGCAAGCCCAGCGGCATGGCCAGCGTCACCCTCACTTTCGACAACCCGCCGCTTCCCGACGGCTCACGCAAGCTGCCGCTGGATCTCGATCACGTCAGCGTCACCCGCCAGCTCTACCGCGACGGGTCAAGTGAATACCTGATCAACAAGCAGCGCGCCCGCCTGCGCGATATCCGTGAGCTGTTCATGGACACCGGCGTCGGCACCGACGCCTACTCGATCATCGAGCAGGGCAAGGTGGACGTGCTGCTGGCGTCCAATGCCACCGATCGCCGCGAGATCTTTGAAGAGGCCGCCGGCATCAGCCGGTTCAAGGCACGCAAGATCGAAGCCAGCCGCAAGCTCGAGCGCACCGAGCAGAATCTGATCCTCTCACGCCAGCGGCTCGGCGACACCGAGCGCCGCCTTCGCAGCGTCAAGATACAGGCCTCGCGCGCCCGTACCTTCAAGCAATGCACCGACCAACTGCGGACGCTGCAACTGACCCACGTCCTGGCTGAGCACCACCGGTTGCAGACGCAACTGAACGATGTGGCCGAGCGGCTGGAACAGGCCGAGGCCGATCGGATGGTCGCCGCCCGGCGGTTGCATCAACACGAACAGGCCCTGACCGACGCCGAGGTCGAACGCCAGTCGATTCTCACGCAGCAGAAACAGGTGGAGCACGAGCGGCTCGAGCAGCAGGCTGCCCGCGATCAGGCCGAGCAGCGCCGCCAGTTTGCCCGCGCCACCCTGGCGGACTTGCAGCAGCAGATCGAGCGCGACACCACGCGCAGCGCCGAGCTGGCCGATCGTCTTAGCCAGCTTGATGAGGAACGCTTGGCGCTCACCGCCGAGGTCGAACGCCTCGCCGCCGCCCAGACCGATGCCGACCACCGCCTCAAAGACGCCGAGGACGAGCACCGCCGGCTCCAGCACCAGCTCAACGAAAAACGCAACGAACTCGAAGACGAAAAAGCCGGCATCATCGGGCTGATGCGACGCACCGCGCAGCTCCAGAACGAGATCAGTTCGATTGGTCAGTTCGAGCAGAACCTGCAAAGCACACGCCAGAAGCTCGACCAGCGCACCGCCCGGGTGGCCGACCAGCTTGAACAACTGCTCAGCGCCCGCGACGAGGCGACTCAGAAGCACGCCGAGGCCCAGGCCCTGATCGAAGCCCAGACCGCTCAACTCGAAAAGCAGAAGGACCTGGCCGCCACGTGCGACGCCCAGCACCGTCAGTCTGCCGATCGGCTCGCCGCCCGTCGGGAGCAACGCAGCGGGCTCGATTCCCGGCGCGGCCTGCTTCAGGAAATGCAGGATAAGCAGCAGGGCATCGCCGACCCCGTCAAGGCCGTGCTGGCGCGCAGCGGCTCCGGCGAGACGGGCGATCGAAGCGGCAGCACCTTTCGTTTCGTCCGCGGCCTGCTCGCCGACATGTTCGAGGCCGACGTCGAACACGCACGCCTGGTCGAAGCCGCCCTCGGCGAGCATCAGCAGGCGCTGGTCATCGACCGCCTGGCCGACCTGTGCAGCCTCAACGGCGGCAGCGCCGCCATCGACGCGCTGTCCGGCCGCGTCACGTTCCTGGCCATCGATCAGACCGCTGCGCCCCAAGCCGCTTGCGACCTGGCACACCCCCAGGCACAACAGCTACCCCGTGTCATCGATCTGGTTCGCTATCCCGACTTCGCTGAACCGATCGCACGGCAACTGCTGGGCCAGACGCTCGTCGTGGATGATCTCGAGGCGGCGCGCCGCCTGCGTTTGCAGTTACCCGCCGGCTACCGCTTCGTCACCCGCAGCGGCGAGCTGCTGGAAGCCGATGGCCGCGCCGTTGCCGGCCCGATGAACGGCACCGCATCCGCCGCCGCCGGCCTGATCAGTCGCCGCAGCGAGCTGGCTCAGCTTGTCGAGCAGATTGGGGCGCTGGACGAACAGATCGCCGACGACGAACAGCACCTTGCCGAACTATCCGACCACGCCGCCCACGTCGAGAACCTTTGTCAGGAACTGCGCCAGGCGATCTATGAAGCCGGTGCCGTCCGCATCGAGTTGGCCAGCCGGCTTGATAACGTCAACACCCAGATCGCTGCGATGGAGCGTGAACAGCCGGTGTTGGCCGGCGAAACCGAACAGGTGCACCGTCAGTTGCACGACGCCGACCACAAGCGTCGCACCCATCAGGACGAGGCGGCCAGACTGGAAGCCGATTCCGCCGCGCGTCAGCACGCCGTGGCCGAACTCGAATACGCCATCGCGGACTTTCAGGCCCGCACCGAAGCGGCGCGCGAAGCGGTGACCGCCATCCGCGTCGAGTCGGGCAAGACCGCCGAGCAGCACACCGCCGCGCGGCGACAGGCCCGCCAACTCGACATCGCCCACAGCGATGTGAAGCGTCAGCACGACTTGCTCGAGGATCAACTCCAGCACCACCGCCGCCGCATCGAGGAGCTGGAACAAGCCGTCCACGACGCCGGGCGGCAGATCGAGCAGGCCGAAGCCCGTCTCCGCGAGTTGCGGGTCCGGGTGGACCTCGTGCAGCACCGCCTTGAAAAGGCCGACGCGACGATCGGCGAACTCCGCGCCGCCCAGCGGGATTACCGCCATGCCGTGGAAGTGGCTGATGAACAGGTGCACGGCCTGCAGGTCACAAAGCGCGAACACGAGGTCAAGGCCGACGCCGTCAAGCAGCGCTGCGCTGAACAACTTAACCTCGACATCGACGAGGCTTACGCCAACCGCGAAAGTGATCCCGACCAAATCGATTGGTCGGCGGTAGAAGCGGAGATCGCCGACCTGCGCCGCAAACTCGATCGTCTGGGCAACGTCAACCTCGACGCGATCGAGGAACAGGACGAACTGGAAGAGCGTCACAGGGAATTGGCCGATCAGGTCGCCGACATCGAGCAGGCCAGGCGGCAACTCGCACAACTCATCAAGCGGATCAACGACGACTCGCGCAAACGGTGTGAAAAGACGTTCGAGCAGATCCGCGAGAACTTTGCCGGTCACAACGGGATGTTTCGTCGCCTGTTCGGCGGCGGCCGCGCCGACCTGTTCCTTCAGCCCGACGACCAGGGCAACGTGGACGTGCTCGAGTCGGGCATCGACATCATCGCCAAGCCGCCCGGCAAGGAGCCGTGCACCATCAGCCAGCTTTCCGGCGGCGAAAAGACCATGACCGCCGTGGCCATGCTGATGTCCATCTTCCAGACCCGCCCGTCACCCTTTGCCGTGCTCGACGAGGTCGATGCGGCCCTCGACGAGAACAACGTCGATCGGTTTACCCACGTGGTCAAGAGCTTCCTCGACCGCAGCCACTTCATCATTATCACGCACAACAAAGGCACCATGCAGATCTGTGACCTGCTCTACGGCATCACCATGCAGGAGCAAGGCGTCTCCAAGCGGGTGGCGGTCCAGATCGACCACGTCGGCGCCGACGGCAAGATCAGCCGCGAAGCGATCGAGGCGCAAGCCAGAGCCGACGCGCAGCGCACCGAAGAGCCGGATACACAACCGGCCCTGGCCGAGGCGGTCGAACCGTCAAATGGCGACGGCGAAGCCGACGACAATGGCCGCGGCGACAAGAAGGGCCTGATGCGCCGCCACCTCGCGCAAATCCTCGAAGGCCGCGACCCGGTCGAAGTCGATGCCGCCGAAAACGTGTGACGACACATTCGCCTTTACGGCTTCGAGCTAGCGTTTGCTCACCGCAGATAGCCGCGACCCCCCGGGTCGCGGGTCCGGCCGGCTATCAGCCGGCGGCTAT
>JAZGCX010000244.1:0-2153 GCA_036477175.1 Phycisphaeraceae bacterium | reverse complement strand
TCGGAGCCGGCAAGAGCTTCGACCTCAACAGCAGCGACCTGGAGACGACGCAGAAGATCGTCGCCAAGGCGATCGACCAGGTCACCGCGTTGCGGGGACGGCTCGGCGCGTTCCAGAAGTTTACGGTCGGGTCCACCATCAACGCCCTGAGCGTGGCGTTGGAGAACACCAGCGCCGCCGAGAGCGCCATCCGCGACACCGACTTTGCCGAGGAAACGGCCGAGCTGACCCGATCGCAGATCCTGGTGGCGGCAGCCTCCAACGCGCTGCAGATTGCCAACGCCCAGCCGCAGCAGATCCTGTCGCTGCTGAGCTGACGCGGCAAAACCTCCACACAAACGCATCTTCACCAACGGCGGCCTAACCCAGGCCGCCGTTTTTTCTTGCGCCCGGCTTCAAGCCACGTCCCGCGAACGTCCGGATATCTTCTGAGCCGCCGTTGCACGGGCACGGGCGGCATCACGGCACAGCCCCATCCAGCGGGCAATAAAATCGCGCGCGGGGGTTCGCCCAGGACCGTCCCGGCTGGGCAATGGCCGTCTGGACCGGTCCGGCGGGGAATATCGAAAATTCTGTCTGTTCCGTTTATGCGGCGCTTAAGGGTCGCAGCTCATGTGCCGATGCTAGCGGTCGGACTGGCCGACACGGCCGCCCGGAGACCCGCCATGCTCGCGCGTTCCGATAAACCAGAGCCCCGATCAAACTGTTCGCGGCGAAATTCAAGCACCGAACAAGGTGATGCGACGACGGGTCCGGGAACGAACGGGTGGATTTGGGAAGTTCACAAGGTTTCGGATGCCGCCAGGCGTGCCCTGCCCCGCGGCGGGCCGCCCAGTGATTCAGGCAAACCAGTGGCATGACCACACCACGCGGCCGGCAAACGACCTTGACAAATAAATAGAGCATCGGATCGGAGATCCCACGAAAGCACTTTGGGCATGGAGCCCGACGCCAACGAGAACGGCGTGAACCTACAACAGTGTTCACGGAGGACCAACAACCATGAGTCGGATCAACACCAACGTCAGCTCGCTGATTGCTCAGCGCATCCTGAGGCAGCAGAACTTCTCGCTGACCAAGTCGCTCGAACGCCTCAGCACCGGTCTGGCCATCAACCGCGGGGCGGACAACCCGGCGGGTCTGATCGCCAGTGAGAACCTTCGCTCCGAAAAGGCCGCGATCTCCGCCGCCATCGGCAATGCCGAACGCGCCGATCAGGTGGTCAACATCGCCGAGGGCGGCCTGCAGGAGATCAACTCCCTGCTGCTGGAAATCCAGGGTCTGGTCGGACAATCGGCCAACCAGGCTGGCCTCAGCCTTGAAGAGAAGGAAGCCAACCAGCTCCAGATCGACTCGATCCTCGGCACGATCGACCGGATCGCCAGCTCCACCAGCTTCCAGGGGGTCAAGCTGCTCAACGGCACGTTCGACTTCACCGTCAGTGCGCAGGCCAGCTTCGTGACCGATTTCCAGATCAACGGCGCCAAACTCGCCTTCGGTGAAAACCGGGAGGTGCAGGTCCTGGTCATCCAGTCGGCCCAGCACGCCGGGCTGTTCCTCTCGACCGACGGCAACATCCTCCTTGACGGTGACGATACCACCGCTCAACTTGTCTTCGAAGTCGCCGGCGCCAAAGGCTCGCGGGAGTTCGCCTTCGCTTCCGCCACGACCACCAGCGCCATCCGCGACGCGATCAACACCTTTACGTCCGTCACCGGCGTCTCTGCCACCGTCAGCGCGACCGGCGGCGGCGTGTTGCTCAAGAGCAATGAGTTCGGCTCAGACCAGTTTGTCTCGGTCAAAGTCATCGACGATGGCGGCGTGGCCGGCGGTATCGCCCTGCTGTCCTCCACCGATGAAAACACGGTCAGCACCACAGGCTTCACCACGTTTGCGAGTGTCCAGGCGGCTATCCGAGATGCGGGCCAGGACGTCGGCGCGATCATCAACGGCATCACCGCCGTCGCCAAGGGCAGAACCGCCAGCGTCGCCACCGACTTCCTCGACGTGTCGGTCGAGCTGAACACCTCCGGCGCCCAGACACTCGCCACCGTCGACGCGTTCACCATCACCGGCGGCGGCGCCGTGTTCAACCTCGGTCCCAACGTCGATATCACCAACCAGGTGAGCATCGGCATCGCCAACGTCGCGGC
>JAZGCX010000243.1:0-9321 GCA_036477175.1 Phycisphaeraceae bacterium | reverse complement strand
GAACTACAGGGGTCATTCTCATCGATCCTAAGACCGATGAGCAATCTCCATTCATAAAGTGCGGCACAGACAAGCACGGGTTCTACAAGGTTCCTCTTAAAGCATTGAGCCGGAAATGGCGAGACGTATTTCGACAGGAGACTTGTTTCGTTCGTGGGGACCGGGAGATTTTCTGGGAGCAAGCCAAGAACAGTAAATGGCTGGCTCGTTACCACATCCGGTCCGTCGCTGCGGGATTGTGGCTTGCCCACCCGCTTGAGCCGGCGATCAGAGCGTTGATCTTCGCCGTGTATTGGTTGGTCGGGGAACTTGCGGCGTCCCGACAGCCCACGGGTCTGCTTAAGGATCGGTTTCTGCTCCTTCACTGGCTGATCTTCGAGCCCGGATCCACCCCCGAAACAGTCAAAGCTCCCAGGTCAGACTATCCACTTCGCTCAAGTCGCGAGATTGACAAAAAAGGCTTGTGGGGGCTATCCCGCCGACCCGTGGATAGCTGTCGTTACAATGTCCGGCGGTTCATCGAGGCGAACGAGGCTATCCTCCGTGCCTGGCATGATGCCGTGGAAGATGTTTGGGAAGCCACGCATCGCGGTACGATTGACATCACGCCAGACACTTCGACCGCGACGCGGTTGCAGCCGACAGACGAACATGAGCAGCCCGGCGACATACCGAAGCCCGCCGTGGCGGGCAGACCCACGAAGCGGCCGCCGCTATCCGAACGTGCGGCAGCTGTTTACGAAATACTGACTAAACTGCCGGAGCATCGGGCGATGACCGGCCCACAACTCATAGACGCTCTGGTCGCTCGTGGCATCCGCACGGAACAAAGCACACTGACAAGCCGGATCGTTCCAGAGTTGAGGCCCTACGGCATCGAAAACGTTCCGCGCAAGGGCTACCACATCCCGCTGGGCAAACGCTCGCAATAAATGCAGCACATGCGCGGTGTATGCGCCGTGTACGCGCTGCAGACACGGTGCAATATGCTCGCCATATTGTTGGCATGTCTACGTCAAGCCCCCTCCTGCTGCCGGTCGGCCCGATGGCCCGACGGCTGCGCGTGCCGGTTAAGTGGCTGCGCGAAGAAACCGAGGCCGGGCGAATCCCCCACTTGAAAGCCGGTCGGTTGCTGCTGTTCGATCCCGGCACCGTTGAGCGCGTGCTGCTTAGACGCGCGCGGAACGGCAGAGAGGGGACTGATGATGCGTGATCCGGTCCCCACGCCGCCGACGCCGGACCACGACGGCAACGTCCCGCTGCTCACGCCGCGCGAGGCGGCGCGGATACTTGCCGTCAGTCCCCGGAAATTGTGGAGCCTAACCGCATCGCTCGCAGCGGTCGGCCACAGTATCCCGGCCTGCCTCAGCCGGTCAAGCCTGCGGGTCGGTCCTAGGCCCGATAGCGATTTCGTTGGGCGAAGATGTCACGCTCGGGCATCAGACCCAGCTGCCCCGGCAACATCGACGCCCCTTCCCCCGTGACAACCCTATTGCTGTTACGGATTTGGCGCCCCACAGCCCTGGGGCAGTCGGTCGGTTGGTCGCAAGCAGCGGATTCAAGCAGGTCCATACTGCAACGCATGCGGCACGTTCTGCACAAGCCACGCAATCCACTTCTCGAAGCCCGCCTGGTCGTGATTCATCGCTGACAGCTCGATCAGCGGGGTGTGGGGGTTGAGCTTGACCACGTCGGCACGAAACAAATCAAGATCAAACCGCACATATTCGAGCAGATCAATCTTGTTAAACAGAATGACGGACGCTTCCTGAACGAGATAGGGGTGCTTGGCGGCCTTGTCGTCGCCCTCGGTCGCACTGAACATGGCCACTTTCACATCCTGGCCAAGATCAAACCCAACCGGGCAAATCAAGTTACCGACGTTTTCGATGACCAGCACATCGAGCTTGTCCAGATTGAGATTCTGCATCGCCTGACGCACCTGGTTCGCATCGAGGTGACAGCCCTTGCCGGTGCTGATCTGGACGACGTGGTCGGACCACTGTGCCAGACGCTCGGCGTCGCGCGCGGTGGTGAGGTCACCGGCGATCACGCCGATGGTCAATTGATCGTTCAGCCGCTGAAACGTCGCCTCCAACAGAGTGGTCTTGCCACATCCTGGTGAACCGATCAGGTTCACGGTGAACACACCGGATGTCTTTAAGGCCTTGCGATTGATCGCGGCAATCTCGTCGTTCAGTTTCAGCACGTTTTCGACAATGGGCACTTGCATGGTCATAGCTCCTTTCATCGTGCCGACGGCAGAGCCGGCTCTCGAGCGCCAGCTTCTGGCGAATCATCCATCTCCAGTGACATAAGCGTCAGCTCGTCACCACCAACGGGAAACGTCGTGTTGCAACCACATGGGCAACCGGTGAAAAGGTCTTCTGCTGTGAAGGTCTGGCCGCAATCCGTGCATTGCAGGTTCCACGGCAGCAGATCAAGCTGCAATTCGACCTGTTCCAATTCCGTTCCCACCGTTGCCGCCTTCCAGGCCCACTGCATGGCCTGCGGTGCGATGCAGCGCATCGGCCCGGCTTGCATCCGCACCTGCCGGATGACAACACCGCTCGATACATACTGTCGAACCTGCTGGGCCAGTGCCTGTGCGATCGAAAGCTCATGCATGTGTTAACTTTCTGTGCGGTGTCGCATCACTACCATGCAACGTCTCTTGCGGTGCTTTGACAATAGGCAGCGTCTGATTCATCACCGACAGCACCAGCAGCCCCCCCGCCACGACGCCGGCGCTGACAAGGAACTCGATCCAACTGGGCAGATAGCCGCTCGGCGAGGTGGCCAGCATCCCCACCAGGCAAACGTTCAGGCGGTTCATCACCACCCCGGCGATGACCATCAACACACAGCAGAACAGGTTCATGCGATTGTAGCGGACGGTGGGGCTCAGCAGCAGCGTTCCGGGCAGCAAGGCACCGACAAACAGCTCGATGTTGAAAGCCCAGCTCTCGAACGAGTTGTCGAGCACGTGTCCCAGCGCGCCGCGGGCACTGAGGTCCATCAACTTCAGGCCAATGTACAGCCCCAGGATCGGCGGCAGCGCCTTGGCCAGGTCGCCCAGCAGGCTGGTGGGGTGACGGTGTCCGAAGATCAGCCCCGACAGCAGCGCCTCGAAGATCACCATGGCCACGCCGACGGCCACCGCCGAGACAAGGAACAGCAGCGGCAACATCGGTGTGAACCACAGATCGTGCAGCTTATGGCCCATCATCACGAACAGCGACCCCAGGGAACTCTGGTGCATCGTCGAAAGGATGATGCCGATGATGATGAACACGTTCATCACCCGCCGCATCGCCCGCAGGGCCCGCACCATGCGAAACCGCTCAAAGACGATGGGCAGAAACTCCAGGAACAGCACCGTCGTGTAGAGCATGACGCACCAGGCCACTTCGAACATGACCGAATGCGGCTGCCACATGATCAGCGGATGCCAGATGGCCCACGGCCGGCCGAGGTCCATCATCAGCCCGATGATCGCCAGCAGGTATCCCAGAAACGCGGTCACGATCGCCGGTCGCACGAACGGCTCGTACTTGCGCAGCCCGAAGATGTGCACCGTGCCGGCCAGCACGAACCCGCCGGCGGCCAGCGCCACGCCGCAGAGCATGTCGAAGCCGATCCACAGCCCCCAGGGGAACGAGTCGGTGAGGTTGGTCGCCGCGCCCAGCCCGCCGTAAAAGCGATAGATCCCCAGGCCCAAGGCGATGACCACCATCAGCGAAAACAGCAGCCGAATGGTCGGCACTCTTGTCGTGATGGCGTTCATGGCTGGGGCTCCTGTTTTTCCGCCGCGTCGCTTTGGGCCTCGACCCGCCGTTGCCGCTTCTCCAACTGATACAAACCGCCAAGAAACAGCCCCAAGCCGATCATCAACCCGGGCAGGCTGCCCATCAGCGCTTCGGCGTAACTGGAACGGACCGTCGTCGGCAGCTTCGGCAGCCCGAGCTTCTCCAGCGGCAGCCCGGACAGAATCAGATAGCTGGTGCCGCCGGCCTCGTGCTCGCCGTACACGTGGTCCACGTACCGCTCGGGGTTTTCTCGGATGCGGCGGTGCGCCTCGTCGATCAGTTGGCGTCGCCCGCCGGCCTGCAGCGCCCCGACCGGACAAGCATGGACGCAATCCAGCCGAAGGATGCACTTGCGCACACGCGGCATGCGATCCACCCACTCGTATCGCGGCACGCCATAGGGACAGGCCAACAGGCAATATCGGCAGCCGATGCACCGGTCCTCGTGGTACACCACAGGGCCGGCTTCGGTCTTCTCCATCGCGGCGACCGGACAGACTGAAACGCAGGCCGGCACATTGCAGTGCATGCAGTTTTTCTTGATAAACGACCAGTCCGCCGGCTTGCCCGTTTCCGGATCGGCCTCCTGCTTGTACGCCTGGATCACCATCCAGTTGTTCGGCGACAGGTCCTGAGGCATGTCGAAGTTGACGCCGTCGATCTCACCGGGTTCGGGCGACAGGTTGTTGACCTTGCGGCAGGCGCGAAGACAACTGCGGCAACCGATGCAGCGGGTGGCGTCGTACAGCTTGGCGACGGCGTTGTCGAAGCTGCGCGGTTCGGTCGCCGCCGCCGCCGACTTGGGCAATGCTGCCGCGCCCGCCGCAGCACCAGCCGTCTTCACGAATTGTCGCCTGCTAATCGGGTTCATCGCTGGGCTCTTTCTTGGCGACGACGGGCTCAGCGGGCTCCGACTGCCCCTGGGCCTTGAGCTTCCTGGCCGCGGCAGCGACGCCGACGCCCGCCAGGAAGCCCCCGACGCCGATCAGTCCCACCGTGACATACGTGTCCGCGTCGGCCCGCTTGCGCGCCTCGTCCTTGTGTGTCGGCGGGTACATGGCGGGAAAGTCCAGCCGGGCCGGCTCCACCGGCGCAAACAGCGACCGCTCGAATGGAAAGTCCGGATGACAGCAACCGATGCAGGGGTGGCCGGCCTCACAGCACCAACTCGTGCCGTTGTTGAACTTGCGGATCGGGCAGTCGGCGTAGGTGATCGGCCCCTTGCAACCGAGCTTGAGCAGGCAGCCGTGCTCACCGAAATGCTCGGCGAACTCACCACGCTCGAAATGACCACGAAACTGGCAGTTGTCGTGGATGCATTTGCCGAAGAAGGCGACAGGACGACGCAATTCGTCAAGTTCCAGCGCCTCCAAGCCACCCAGCAACAGTGTCACGATCGTGCCCACAATCCAATCCGGATGCGGCGGGCAACCCGGTATGTTCACCAGCGGGGTGTGGACCCGCTCTCGTTTGAACAATTCGCTGACGCTGACACAGCCCGTGGGATTCGGGTCGGCCGCCGGGATCCCCCCGAAGGCGGCACACGCGCCCACGGCCAGGACCGCCATGGCGTCTCGCCCCAGATCGCGGACCTGTTCGTAGCCAGTGATTGTTCGGCCATTGACTTCGCCGATGCCACAGTACAGCCCGTCTTCTTTCGTCGCCGTGGCGCCGTCAACGACCAGAACATAGGCCCCCTTGTGATTATGCCTCACTTCGTGAAGTGCTCCCATCGCCTGGTCGCCGGCGGCGGCCATCACCGTTGAATGGAAGGCCAGCGACAGGTGTTTGCCCGGCAGCACCTGGCCCAACAGCACCTCTTGAATCGTGGGCGAAGCGGTATTGAGCAGCGCCACCGAGCAACCCGAACACGCCCCCGTGGCCATCCAGATCACGGGGATCTCGGCCACCGTCTGCGGCTCGGCGGCCATGCACAGCTTCTGAAGGCCGGGAATCTTCACCAGCGAGACGCTCAGCACGCTGATCGTTCCGAGACTGCTTCCCAGAAATTCTCGCCGTGTCAGTGCCATGGCAGGCTCCTTTCAAACGAGGGCGCTAGCCGCCGCGCTGCCGCGTTCGAGGATCGACGCAGGCAGGCCCAGCGCCTCGGCCGCCAGACGTAACACCTTTTCCAGCGACGCCTCGACCGCCGGCGATAGCCCCAGGCCGGTGGACACATCCCCCACCTGCACCGCGAACACCGTCACCTGCGCCGGCGCGGTGCCCAACAGCCGCGTTTCATCCAGGGCGTCCAGCAGATGCACGTCGTGCAGGCTCAGCGCCGTTTTGACATAGGGGCGAAGCTGCTGCGGGCTGAATCGAAAGATCGCACCGGGCTCGGCGGCGGCCTCGATCGCGTCCGCAACGACCACGAGCTGGCGCCGCTCAAGCATGGCTGCCGCCTCAAGTCCGACGGTGCCGGCGTCGTACACTTCGACGCTCGGCGGCAAGCGCAAGCCCGCCATGATCTGCGCCACCCGGACACCCACGCCGTCGTCGCGCTTGAGCACGTTGCCGACCCCCACGAACAGCTTGGGTGGCCTCGATTGCATGCTTCACCTCACGTCACACCGCGCGAAAGCGGCCGATCTCGTGACCCTTCGGCGTCACCATGTGAATCGAACAGGCCAGGCACGGGTCGAACGAACGCACAATCCGCACCAACTCAAACGGATTGTGCGCGTCCTTGACCTTTGTGCCCTCCAGGGCCTGCTCGCACGCACCGGGCTGGCCGTTGTCATCGCGCGGCGAGCAGTTCCACGTCGTCGGCACCACCGCCTGGTAATTGGCGATGACGCCGTCTTTGATTTCGATCCAGTGACCCAGCGCCCCGCGCGGCGCGGCGGTCAGGCCCATGCCGCTGCCGGATTCCGGCAACTGGTAGATGGCGCAACTAGGCTCACCCGGCTGCAACTGGAGGACCCAATCGGCCATGGCGTCGGCCACCACCTTGCACTCCAGGGCTCTGGCCGCGTGCCGACCCAACACCGAAAACAGTGCCGTAACATCGGCGCCGAGTTCGCCAAGCACGCTATCGACCAGCTCTTTGACCGTCCTGTTGCCGGTGACATAGGCGATGAGCATCCGCGCCAGCGGGCCGACCTCGTACACTTCGCCGTTGTATCGCGGGGCCTTGAGAAACGAATACGCTGTGGGCTTGCCGGGGTCGGCCTCGGTTTCGCCGACACTCGGCGGTAGATTGCTTCGGCTGTGGTACCAGGAGTATCTGACGTGCTCGGTGATCCGCGACGGGTCGAGCGGCTGGTACGAAAGCGTCTTGGCCTCCAGCGTGCCGTGCGGCAAGAGCCGCTTTCTCTTGGTCAGATCGGGCTCGTTGTCGAGGTCCCAGCCTCCGTAATCGAGGTAGCGCCCGCAGCCGCGGCCGATCTGGAAGTAGTCCGGATAGGCTTTGGCCACGGCCAGCACATCGGGGATGTAGACGTGGTCGATAAAGTCGCGCAGCCGCTGGAGTCGCCAGCGGAACTCGGCGATTTTGTCCACCGTGACCTGTTCCAGCGCCCCGCCGGGAAAGATGCCCATGTTGTGCGGCATCTTGCCGCCGAAGATCGCCAGCATCTCATGCGCCTCGCGCCGCTTGTTGAGCGCCTCGACGTAATGAGCGACGGCGGCTCGGCTTACCTGCGCCGGCAACCGATAGTCACCCTCGTACCTCGGGAAAAATGGCGATAAAGAACCGCGGGAGATGAAATCCGCCACTTGGCGCAAACGATGATCTGGTCCGGTGTAACCCGCCGCAGCAGTCACGTCCACGTAGTCCAGCGCCGCCAGGTGGTAAAAGTGCAGGATGTGTGATTGGATGAAATTGCTGCCGAAGATGAGGTTGCGAAGCAGTCGCCCATTAGCCGGGATGCGATCCGCAATGCCGAACGCGTCGTCCAGAGCCAACGACGAGGCGATCGCGTGGGCCGTCGGGCAGACACCGCAAATCCGCTGCGTGATCCGCTGGGCATCGCGGGGATCGCGCCCGCGCAGAATCACCTCAAGTCCACGAAACATCATCCCGGCACAGCGGGCTTCCTTCACAACGCCGTTGTCGGTAATCACCTCGATTTTCAGGTGACCTTCAATCCGCGTAACCGGGTCAATGACGATCTTAGACATCATGACCTCCTTCGGTACGACCGCCCGGCCGTAGCCACGCCATCACAAGGCGAACCGCGATGGCGGTTACACAAACCATTGCGACGCCACCGATCAACAGGCTCAACAGAACCCATAGCATGTCCAGGTACGGCCAACGCTCTAACATCTCGGTGTGCAGCGGTGTGCAATGAACCCACCGCTCGAACTGCGCCATCAAGCCAAAGGCGTGGAGGGAATACATCGTCTGCTCCTTTCACTGATGCACGGTCAACGGTCGCATTCATACAAGCCTTTACTAATCAGCAAATCCGCGGCAATTGCTCTCCGTAAGGTTTCTGGAGAATCCTTCGTCCACCAATGATGGTGTGTAGTTCGCATATTCCATCGGCAATGTCTTCGACGCGCCCGATCACAGCCGCATCGCGGCCGCGTTCGTCCGATTGCAGCGCCGCCAGCGCCGCTTCACAATCGTCGGGTCGAACAACCACGACGACCTTGCCCTCGTTGGCGATTTCCAGCGGGTCCAGGCCGAGCATCTCCGCGGCATGGCTCGCCTCGGGCCGAATCGGGACCTGCTGCTCATCGAGTACAACATGCCAGCCGGACCGCTGCGCCAAGTCGGCGGCAACGGCAGACAATCCGCCTCGCGTTGGATCGCGCATGAACAGGACGTTGGGCACGCACTCGAGCAGTGTGTGGATCATCTTATTAAGCGGAGCGGCGTCGCTGCGCAGAACGCTGTTAACTTCAGGCATCTCGCGGGCAAGCATGACCGCCAGGCCGTGCTCACCGATCGGACCGTTGATAAGCAGTATGTCGCCGGGCTGCACGCGATCAGGATGAAGTCTGCGGGTTGTTGGCATCAATCCAACGCCGGCCGTCGTGATATACATGCCGTCGGCCTGATCGCGCCCAACGACTTTCGTGTCACCGGTCATCACCTTGACGCCCGCCTCCTCAGCCGTGGCGGCGATTGAATCAAGTACACCAGCCAGCACCCGTTGTTCGAGCCCTTCGGCCAGAATCAAGCCCAGCGCCAGACCAACCGGCTCTGCGCCTGTCACGGCCAAATCATTGACCGTACCACTGACCGCCAGCCGACCGATGTCACCACCGGCAAACCGCAAGGGTTGGACCACATAACCGTCGAGTGTGAAGGCAAGATGGACGCCCGCTTGGTGAATGACCGCTGAATCGAGCAGTTCATCCAACACCTCATTGCCCAGGCGAGGCAGCAGCGCCTTGCTGATCAGCTCGTCGCTGAGTTGTCCGCCGCCTCCGTGCGCCAAGACAATGCGATTCTCGGTCGGCAGCGTGGCGGTACCGGTGATGATGTCGTCGGAGCGATTCACGGCACGGTCTCCAATTGTGCAACGGGGCGACGACGCGTCGCGCGTTGATCGATTCT
>JAZGCX010000242.1:0-4203 GCA_036477175.1 Phycisphaeraceae bacterium | reverse complement strand
GGGCCAACGGCGTCAGGTGCTTTCGGCGCCGGCCTTGGCCAGGTCGCCGGCGTTACCGGCGGGCTCGGGCTCGGCGGCCGTGAACACCAGGTGTTCCTTGTCATCCGGCTTGGAGACGCGGACGGTTTGATCGCGGTGAAACTCGTCCTTGAGGATCGCCTCGCTTAAAGGGTCCTCGATGTACTGTTCGATCGCGCGGCGCAACGGCCGGGCGCCGAAGTCGGGGTTGTAACCCTTGTCGATCAAAAAGTCCTTGGCCTGCTCGTCAAGCTGCAAGGCAATCTCACGCTCGTGAAGCCGATCAAACACCTTCTTCAGCTCGTACTCGACGATGGTGCCCAGGTCCTCGCGCGACAGCGGGCGGAACACAATCACGTCATCGAGCCGGTTGATGAACTCGGGTCGAAAGTAGCGCTCGATCTCGCTGTTGAGCGTCTGCTTCATCTTCTCGTAGTCTATCTCCTCCGACTGCTTGGCGAAGCCGAAGCCGCCCTTGTTCTTGATCAGCTCCGCGCCGATGTTGCTCGTCATGATGAGGATGACGTTTCGAAAGTCCACGTGCCGGCCGAATGAATCGGTCAACTGCCCTTCCTCCATGATTTGCAGCAGCATGTTGAACACATCGGGGTGGGCCTTTTCGATCTCGTCCAGCAGGACGACCGAATACGGCCGGCGGCGGATCTGCTCGGTGAGCTGACCCCCCTCTTCATAGCCGACGTAGCCCGGCGGGGCGCCGATCAGGCGGCTGATGTTGTGCTTCTCCATGTACTCGGACATGTCGATGCGGATCAACGCGTCCTGGTCGCCGAACATGAACTCGGCCAGCGCCTTGCTCAGCAGCGATTTGCCCACGCCCGACGGGCCGATGTAGATGAACGAGCCCATCGGGCGGCGTGGGTCCTTGAGGCCCGAACGAGCGCGGCGGATCGCCTTGGCCACCGCCTTGATCGCTTCGTCCTGGCTGACCACCGTCTTGTGCAGGTCGTCTTCGAGTTTGAGCAGCCGCTCGGACTCGGCCCGCTCCAGACGCGTCAGCGGCACGCCGGTCATCTTGCTGACGACCTCGGCGACCACATCTTCGTCCACCACGCCGTCCACCTCACTCGCCTTGGCGCGCCACTCGCGCTGGATCTCGTCCTTCTTGCGGCGCAGCGACTCGGCCTGGTCGCGAAGCTCGGCCGCTCGCTCGTAGTCGGCTGCCTTGACCGATTCGTCTTTCTCGATCGAAAGCCGTTCGATCTGTTCCTCGATCTCAGCCAGGTCCGGCGGCTTACTCATGCTCTTGAGCCGGATCCGCGCACCGGCCTCGTCGATCACGTCAATCGACTTGTCCGGTTGCACCCGGCCGGGGATGTAACGGGTGGACAGCTCGACCGCCTGTCGGAGCGCTTCGTCGGTGAACTGCACGCGGTGGTGCGCCTCGTAGCGATCGCGCAGGCCCTTAAGGATTTCGATCGTCTCATCCTTATTCGGCGGCTCGACAATGATCGTCTGGAACCGCCGCTCCAGCGCCCCGTCCTTCTCGATGTATTTTCGATATTCGTCGAGCGTCGTGGCGCCGATGCACTGGATCTCGCCTCGGCTCAGGGCCGGCTTGAGCACGTTGCTCGCATCGATGGCGCCCTCGGCGCCGCCGGCGCCGACCAGCGTGTGCAGTTCGTCGATGAACAGCAGCACGTTCTTGGCCCGACGCACCTCGTTCATGACGGCCTTGATCCGCTCCTCGAACTGGCCTCGGTACTTGGTGCCGGCAACCATCAGCGCCAGGTCCAGCACGACGATGCGGCGGCCCTCCAGCAACTCGGGCACGTCCTTGACAATGATCTTCTGCGCCAGGCCTTCAACGATGGCGGTCTTGCCAACGCCGGCCTCACCCAGGAGCACCGGGTTGTTCTTCGTGCGACGACAAAGGATCTGGATCAGCCGTTCGATCTCGTTGGCGCGGCCAATGACCGGGTCAAGCGCATCCTCGGCCGCTAGATCGGTCAGGTCGCGGCCGAAGCTGTCGAGCGCGGGGGTCTTGCTCTTGGCCGCCTTGCCCGACGGGCCGCTGTCGGCGCCCTTGGTGGCCACCTCTTCCGGATCGACCCCGGCGCCGAGTAAATTCAGAACCTCTTCACGGACTTCCTCAAGTTTCAGCCCCAGGTTCATCAGGACCTGCGCGGCCACGCCCTCATGTTCGCGGAGCAACCCCAACAACAGGTGCTCGGTGCCGACGTAATTGTGATTGAGGTTCCGCGCCTCTTCGATGGCATACTCGATCACCTTCTTGGCGCGCGGCGTCTGCGGCAGCTTGCCCATGGTGACCATGTCCGGGCCGGACTTCACCAGCTTCTCGACCTCGAGCCGCACCTTGCGCAGATCGACGTCCAGGTTCTTCAGCACGTTGGCGCCGACGCCCGAACCTTCCTTGACCAGGCCGAGCAAAATGTGCTCGGTGCCGATGTATTCGTGGTTAAACCGCTGGGCCTCCTGGTTGGCCAAGGCCATCACCTTCCGGGCACGATCGGTGAATCTTTCAAACATGACTTTACTCGCAGGTAGGTTTGGGCTTTCTCGACCGTCTCCTTGCCACCGCTGTTATTCTAGCGCATCTGGGAAAAGTCAAATGACGCGCATCGATTTTATGAGCCCCCCTCTGCATTGCCAAACCCGTCAGCATCCCGCCATTCGGTATCATCGGCTAACCCGCGTCAAGCCCACAAGTACTGTGCTTATCGGCCATTGTCCCTCATTAGATCAAACGCGCCAGCAGGTCAAACTGTTCCAGCTCCAGCCCGTGCCTATGAATTAGATGCGTCAGGTGAGCCGCCGGTACCTTGAACGCCGCTCAGGCGTTGTCAAACAAAGCAATTTGATCGCCCCAAACGGGGCGGCGAAAGGCGGTTGTGACCAGCGGCCGCGGGTGCCCCGCCAGGCCATAGCGGCGGGAAAATAACTCGAACGTCTGCTGAATCTGTGCGGCAAACGGGCCCTGGCCCCGGTGACGCTTGCCATAGGCCGGGTCATACAACGCACCGCCGCGCGTGCTGCGGATCAGCGATTCAACATGCCCGGCGCGGTCGGGAAAGTGCCGCGTTAACCAATCCAGGAACAAGGCTTTAACCTGGTGCGGCAGCCGCAGCAGCACGTAACCCGCCGCCGTCGCGCCCGCTTGCGACGCGGCTTTGAGAATGGCCGGCATCTCGCGGTCCGTCACCGCCGGGATCACCGGCGCGACCATCACCGTCACCGGCACACCCGCGTCGGCCAGCGCTGCAACCGTATGCAACCGGTCGGTCGGGCTGCTTGCCCGGGGCTCCATCCTGGCCGCAAGCTCATGGTTCAACGTGGTCACGCTCACCGCCGTATGCACCGCGTCGTGCCGGGCCAGCTCCCGCAGCAAGTCAAGGTCCCGCAGGATCAGACGGCTCTTGGTGATCAGCGTCACCGCCTGCCGGCATTCGGCGAACACCTCCAGGCAGCCGCGCGTGATCCGAAGTTTCGCCTCGATCGGCTGATACGGGTCGGTGACGCCCGACATGACGATCGGCTCACCGACCCACCGCGACGAGGCCAGCTCACGCCGCAGCAGCCGAGGCGCGTCGAGCTTGGCCATGATCTTGGTCTCAAAGTCGAGCCCGCATGAAAACCCCAGCATCTCATGCGTCGGCCGGGCGTAGCAGTAGATGCACCCGTGCTCGCAGCCGCGGTAGGGATTAACCGTCCAGTCGAAGCCGATGTCGGGGCTCTTGCGGCGGTCCACGCGGTTGATGATCGTGCGGCTGTGGTCAGGCAAAACTTCCGTTTCAACCTTCGCCGCCCCGCCTGCCGTCTCCTGCCTGTTGCCTGCTGCCTCCTGCCTTAAGTGATCCAGATGATCGCCCAGCACGTGCAGGCGCACCGGCTCGAACCGGTTGCCCGGCTGCAACCCCGCCCCCCGACCCCTCGGAGCCCGCCCTGGCCCAACCGGCAACGCATCCGGGTATTCAAAGCTGCCGCCCATAACCTAACATTATACAAACATATGTCGGGCCGGCAAATCAGTCGCTACCCCTTCTTCTCGATCTTTGCCCATGAATCACGCAGGGAAACCGTGCGGTTGAAAACCAGGTTGCCGGCAGTTGAATCCCGATCGAGGCAGAAATAACCCTGCCGTTCAAACTGATACGGCTGGCCCGGTGTCGCATCAGCCAGCGAGGGTTCGACTTTGCACGCCGTCAG
>JAZGCX010000241.1:0-5933 GCA_036477175.1 Phycisphaeraceae bacterium | reverse complement strand
GCGGTTGACGTTGGTAACGCAGAACGTGGACGGGCTGCACCAGCGTGCGGGCAGCCGCAACGTGATCGAGCTGCATGGGTCGCTGTGGTTGTGGCGGTGCACGAGCTGCGGGGCCGAAGCACGCGATGAGCAGGTGCCGTTCGCCACGCACCCGCCGCGGTGCGCTGCGTGTGGCGGGCTGCGGCGGCCGGGGGTGGTGTGGTTCGGCGAGATGCTATCGGCCACGGTGATCGGGGCGGCGGAGCAGGCGACCGGATCGTGTGATCTGTTTTTCGCGTTGGGCACCAGCGCGGTGGTTCACCCGGCGGTGGGTCTGGTGCACCTGGCCCGGGCGCACGGCGCGACCACGGTTGAGATCAACCCCCAGCAGACACCGATCAGCACCAGCGTGGACTTTCGCATCGCCGGCCAAACGGGTCAGGTGTTGCCGGCGCTGGTTGATACAGTCATTTGTTGAGTTTCGTTGCTTTACTGGCCACCAATCATTGGATTCTGTGGGTCGTTGGCCCGCAGCGATGACAGGCGGTCGGTGGGGGAAGGCGGCTTCAGAGCAGGCTGATCCATTCGAAGGATTCGAGGTGGCGTCGCAGGGCGGTCATGGTGGGGAAGCGTTTGAGCAGCAACGAGCGTTTGAGGCCGGCACAGATGTATTTGATCTCGTCGGGCAGAACGGCGTAATGCTCACGATCGCCGAGGCACTCGTGGAAGACGCGGATGGTGTCGGCGATGTCCTGTTTTTGCTTGTAGGTGGCGGGCTTGCCCCAGTCGTAGAAGTCGATGAGCTTGAGCTCAAACCGCACGCCGCGCGGCATGATGAGGATGTTCTGTGAGTGGACGTCGGCGTGGTACTCGCCGAGGTCGTGGATAGCTTCGAGGCCGCGGACGAGGTTGTACAGCACGTGCAGGGCGTGGTAGGGGGGCAGTCGTTTGCCGCGGTGGCGGACGATCCATTTTTCGAGCTGTTCGCCTTCGTACAGGTCGGAGATCATCGCGACGACGTTGTGGCGGCGGACCTTGACGATTTCGGAGTGGTGGTATTGCAGAACAATGGGGCAGTTGCGTAGGGTGTTGAGCTTGCGGGCGTG
The DNA here is from genome assembly GCA_036477175.1 of Phycisphaeraceae bacterium. Classification (GTDB taxonomy): domain Bacteria; phylum Planctomycetota; class Phycisphaerae; order Phycisphaerales; family Phycisphaeraceae; genus JAZGCX01. Next base: position 4,848 of record JAZGCX010000241.1, on the reverse strand, counting down.
ACGGACCGAGAGCCTGCCCTTGGGGTTGCGGTGGGGGAAGTAGAACTTGGCGGCACGTCGGATGGAGGTCTCCAGTTCGCGGATCTGATAGGCCTCGCCTTCGGTGCCGCGACCGAGCATCGCCTCGACGACGTATCGTGGTCCGACTTTGCGTCCGGGTTTGAAGCCGAAGCTGGTGAGCTTGAGAGGCATCCTGTTGGCGTCGTTTGTCGGTTGCGAGCGGGGCCGTGGTGTGGGGCGATGGTCGGGTCCGACCGGATGGTCCAGGATCGGCGCGTGGCTGGCTCAGCCGGCGGACCGGGCCGACGCCTGCGGCTGTGGCGGGGTCGCGTCGGCCTGGTCGGCGTCGGTCTTGTCCGCCTTGTTGTGCCTGGCCTTGCGATCGGGTGCCAGGACCATGGTCATGCGTCGATGCATCATGCGTGGGGCGGCTTCGACCTTGCTGATGTCGCCCAGCGTCTGGCAGATCTTCTGCATGGTCCGCAGGCCCAGGTCTCGGTGGGCCATCTCCCGGCCACGGAAGATCATCGTGAACTGGACCTTGTTGGCGTCCTGAAGGAACTGACGGGCCCGGTCCACCTTGATGGTCAGGTCGTGCTCGTCGATCTTGGGCCTAAGGCGCATGCCCTTGAGTTCACTTTTGGTGGCGTGGGATCGGGCCTTCTGCTCCTTCTTTTTCTGCTGGTACTTCCATTTGCCGTAGTCCATGATGCGGCAGACGGGCGGGTCGGACTGGGGGGCGACCTCGACCAGGTCAAGGTCGGCGTCGCGGGCGCGCTGCCTGGCTTCGTCGAGTTCGACGACGCCGATCTGCTCGTTGTTCTCGTCGATCAGGCGGACGGGAGAGGTGCGGATGATATCGTTGACGCGGAGCCGTTTGCCCAACTCGCGGGGCTGTGGTCGGAATCGTCCTCTAGCGATGGTCGAATCTCCAGGTTGGTACACCAAACGCACTGAGCCAGGGGCGCGACGGCGGCTCTGGCCACAACGGTCACCCGTGAATTATCGACAGATTATCCTTGGTGCGCTCATCTGGCAAGCGGTCATCGGCGAAAATTGCCCCTGCGGGCCGATCGGCCCGGCTAACGGGGCGGGCGCGGGGCGTGGTCAGCCTTCTTGTCCAGCCAGTCGCGCCAGGGCCAGCAGCCAGTAGGCGACCGGGGCCACGACGATCGGCGAGTCCACGATGTCGAGCACGCCGCCGAAGCCGGGGATAGTACTGCCGGCGTCCTTGACCCCGGCGTCGCGTTTGAACAGGCTGGCGCACAGGTCACCGAACTGGCCGACCGCCCCGATCAGGACCCCCGCCGCCGCCGCCGCCCAAAGCGGGTAGTGGTATGCGTTGAAAACCCGTTGGCCTTGGTCGGAGCTGTACACCCCGGCCAGGTCCAGCCCATTGAGCAGGGCCGCCAATCCCACCGCGGTGATCGCCGAGAAGGCCACGCCGCCCAGCAGTCCCTCCCATGTCTTGGCGGGGCTGAGCCACGGGATCAACCGGTGCCGGCCGATGGCCAGGCCGGTGAAGTACGCCCCGATGTCACAGCTCTTGGTGACGATCATGATCGCAGCGATGACCCACGCGCTGTGCCACCTTCGGATCGCCAGATAAAACCCCGGCAGCAGCCCCATGTAGATCAGGGCGAACATCGTCACCCCGGCGACCAGCACGGCGCCTTCGGTTCGACCGAGCCAACTGTGTTCCACCAGCGTGGCCACGAACACGAGCACCATCAGCGAGGCAAAGATCGCCATGGTGGTCTGGGAGTCGAGCGTGTGCGGCAGCGTGTAGATCAGCATCAGGCCGACAATGCCCGCCATCGCCACCATGACGGGGTTGGCCGGCACGCCCTTGGCCCGGAAGATCGCACACAGCTCCTTTGACCCCAGCGCAATGAGCACCATGAACGACGCCAGCAGCAGCAACCCCGCCGGCAGGTACGATCGGTTGGGAAACAGTTGCCCCAGCCACGTGCCGCGGATGTTGATCTGGTCGAGCTGATCGTCGAAGTAGAACACGCCGACCAGCGCCGCCATCATGATCGACCCGAAGATCAGCCGGTATCGGAGCATGTCGCCATCGTATCAGATGCGGGCCCGGCGGCTGTCAGCCGCCGGCTATTGACAACGCAGCGCACACGTTTAACACCCGGGACGCGTAGCGTCCCGGGTCCCTCTGCCGATCGTCCAGCCGGCGCGCGGGGATGGCTAAGCTGCGGCCGATCACTTACCTTGTCGCGCGTGGACGATTCGCCCCCGGGACCTAACAGCCGCGCCGCGGCGACGGCACGATGGCCATGCATCGCAGCGGCCGGCGGCGTTGTGTTGGCGTGTCTTTGGGCCGGTGCCACAGCCGCTGTGGCCCAGACACTGCCCGCTGGGGCCGACGACCAGAACCTCTGGATCGTGCAGACCGATGCCGACCCGCCGCGTTTGACCGTGCTTCACCGGTACCAGTCGGACGAGGCGAACCTGCTGCGCAAGGCTCAGACGTTTAACGGGCGGCTGGTTCGACACGGCGTGGCCGCGGCCGACGGGCGTCTGTGGCTGGTGTTCGAGCGACACGTGATCCGCCAGGTCCAGGCAGTGGCCGACCAGACAACGGGACGAATCCAGTATCAGGGCCGGGTCGAGCCGTCGTTGTTGGCCGGCGCCGTGCTGCGGTCGCTGGCGGCGACCCGCGACGGGCCGTGGGCCCTGCTGCGGGTGGAGGACCGGGCCACGCTGGACCAGCTCGACGCCGAGCCGCCGCCGCTCGAACCGGATGAGCAGGCCGACGACGCCGAGACCGCTGCCAGTGATGTTGAAGTTGACATCACGGTCCCCCAGCAGGACGAGACCCCGCCTCGCACCGATCAGTCAGATTCATCAGCACCCACTTTGGACCGCGCCCCATCAACGACCACGGATGAGTCGGCCGCACGTCTTGAAGCGGTTCGTGAGGATCGGTTGGTCAAGCTCCAGGGCAATCGGTGGGTCAAGGTGCCGTTGCCCGACGATTGGCCCGACCAGGGGCGCAGTTGGCTGGTGACCCGGCGGGCCGACGACGCCTATCCACTGCTGGTGGCGGTGGTCCGGACCGAGCCGCGCCCGCTGGTGTGGGTGCGCGGCGGCGACTCGCAATGGGCCAGACTCCGGTTTCCCGACGGCGATGTTGCCGACGCCGCAGCGATGACGCGAGGTGCCGTGGTGCCGCTGGCGGTCGGCGGGCAACTCGTCATCGCGCACCAGACCGTTGCCGATCGGATCGAGTTGACCTTGTCGGTGCTAAGGTCCCAATGGATCGGCGAGTTGGGCGCGATCAGCGTTGATGCCAACCCATCCCAACCGTGGGCCCTGGTCGGTGCCGGTCGGCAGGCCGTCCTGCTTGTCCAGCAGGAACGGTCACGTTGGATTTGGTCGAGCATGGACCTGCACGGGCAGGTCACACAGCCGACTACCCCCTTGACCGAGCAACGGCCCCGGCGGTTCGCCGACGCCGCCGGCTATCTGATCATGGTCACGGTCCTGGCGGCCATGCTGATCATGTTCGTCCTGTGGCGGCGCGACCCGGGGCGCAACCGATTGCAGTTGCCCGACGCCCTGGTGCTGGCTGATCTGGGCCGACGCTTCGTCGCCGCTGCGATCGACATGATCGGGCCGCTTATCATCGCTGCGGTCGTTTTTGACCTCCGCCCGGCAGAGCTGATCCGACACTGGCCCTGGCCCGACCGGTCCCTTAATGAAATGATCCCCGGGGGGCTTGCCATCGGCCTGTTTGTCGGCCACAGCCTTGTCACGGAATTGTTCACCGCACGCACACTCGGCAAGGCGCTGGTCGGTCTGCGCGTCACCAACCTTGCCGGCGGCCCGCCCAATGTCTGGCAGGGCCTGGGGCGAAACCTCATGAAGGTCTTCGATCTGATCGCCTACCCGCTGCTGATCCTGCCGCTGATCGGCCCCAACCGTCAACGACTGGGCGATCTGGTCGCACGCACCGTGGTCGTCACCGCAGCACACGAGCACGACGACGAAACCGACACTCACGCCGATCAGGACGACACCACATGATCGCCGTGGTGTTGCTCTCCGGGCATGACCGACCCCACCCTCAAGTAGCCGCTTGCGGCTTAGCACGCGCAAACCTGTCGCTACAATCCTGTCATGGAACTACCCATCGCCCAACAGAGTTACCAGCCCTCGGCCGACGCGCTGGTGCGCGCGATCAAACAGGCCGACGTGATCCTGGTGCGCATGGCGGCAACGGAGACGCCGCTCGACGGCGCGACCGTGTATGTCAATGCCGATCGTCCTGCCGTGCGGATGGTGAACTGTGCGGTGGATGTGCGCATCCCCGAAGGCGGTACGGCGACCGGTGTGTTCGACCAGGTTGTTACGCACTTTGACGGGGCCGGCACGAGTTGTTTCAGCCTGCAATGCAACGAAACGGTCTGGCCCGAACCCCTGGCCCAACAGATCGAGGCCCGCGGTTACCGTGCCGCCAAAAGCTCGGTCTATCTGCTGGCCGATTACACGCCGCCGGATCGGGTCAACCCCGATCTGCAGGTGATCCCCGGCCGCGCCGCCTACCCCCAGCTACGCGACTTCTACAAGCAGGCGGCGATTGAACAGCATGGTGCCGACCAGACCACCGCCGCTGATCTGGCCGCGACACACATCGACCACCTCGACGAGCCGCGAAGCGAGGTCTTCTTCGGGCGCCTCGCCGACCGCGGCGTCGGCCAGGTCAACCTCGTGACGCTCGGTCAGATCGGCGTGATCGAGTGGCTGTACACCGCGGCCGAAGCGCGCAACCAGGGCGTCGCCACGACGCTGCTGGCCCACGCGCTCGACCACTGCCGACGAGCCCTG
>JAZGCX010000240.1:0-3426 GCA_036477175.1 Phycisphaeraceae bacterium | reverse complement strand
GAGTGGGGCGAGGCGTATCTGCCAGACAAGCCCAACTTCTACAGCTCGTCCAACAAATCGGCGCAGGAAGCACACGAAGCGATCCGCCCCACCGATACAAGCATCACGCCCAAGCGCGTCCGCAGGGACCTGACGGACGATCAATACAAGCTGTACCGGATGATCTGGGAAAGGTTCCTTGGCTGCCAGATGACGGCGGCACAGTGGGATGCGACGACGGTGCTCATCGAGGCGAAGCGCGAAGAGCGAAGCGCGAAGAGCGATGGAGATGATAGTCGCTCCTCGCATCACGCTCTTCACTCTTCGGCCCTCTTCAAAGCCACCGGCCGCACACTGGTGTTCGACGGGTATTACAAGGCGGTGGGTCTGCCCAACGGCGATGGCATGATCCTGCCGCCACTTGAGCAGGAGCAACGCGTCGGGCCGATGCAGATTGATCCGACGCAGCACTTTTCTTCGCCGCCGCCGCGGTACACCGAAGCGTCGTTGCAGAAGAAACTCGAAGAGGAAGGGATCGGCCGGCCGTCCACTTACGCCCCGATCATCTCAACCATCCAGAGGCGCAAGTACGTTCAGCCGGTGGCACGCGGCGATCGAAGGCTGATGGCCACCGACCTGGGCAAGGTTGTCACCGACATGCTCACCGCTGCGTTCCCGAAGGTGATGGACATCGCCTACACCCGCGAGATGGAGACCGAACTCGACAAGGTCGAGGACGAGCACCACGACTGGGTCACGATGCTGCGGAACTTTTATGAACCGTTCAAGGCAAACCTCGATCGCGCCCACGACGAGATGATCCACGCCAAGGCGGTGACCGAACCCGCTCCGTTCGATTGCAAAAAATGTGGCGCATCCACCATGTACCGCTTCGGTAAGAACGGCCGGTTCCTCTCCTGCAGCACGTACCCCGATTGTGATTATGCCGCCCCCATTGACAGAGATGGCAGCCCGATGGAAGCTGAATTGACCGACATCCTCTGCCCCCTCTGTGGCAGCGGCATGACCAAACGCCACGGCCGCTTCGGCCCGTTCCTCGGTTGCGCCAACTACCCCACCTGCAAGGGCATTGTCAAACTCGATCCCAAGAAGCAAACCGTTGTGCCGCCCAAACCGCCGCCGTTGCAGACCGATGTGATGTGTCCAAAATGCGACGCACCCTTGAACATGCGGCGATCCAAGCGTGGCCCGTGGCTCAGTTGCTCGCGTTTCCCCAAGTGCCGCGGCCGGGTCGGCTTCAAGAGCCTCGACGACAAGCAACAGGCCCAACTCGAAGCCGCACTCGCAAAACACGAAGCCGCCAACCCGCAGCCGAAGATCCGCACGACCGACGGACGGGTCGCCGGCGATGACTACGTCCCACGCATCGTCGGTGAAGACGCCCCGGCCAACGGCGACGCCTCTGTCGACTCCGACGCCGCGTAAACACCAACACGCCCGCCCAATTGCAACCCAAGCCCACGAATTCCATCCGTGGGTTTCTGATCGACACCGCAACGCTTATGATCGGATCGCAAGCCCTGTGACACGTCGTGGCACCGACGACGACGCGATGGTATACATAACCCCGACGTATGAACATGACCGTTCGACTACGGCAGATCCGCGGGGTGATCGGCCTGGCGCTGATCGGCTTGATCGCGATCCGCGCCCTGTGGATCGTCTTTACGTTCCACTCGGTCGCTGAACCGCATCAGACCAAACCGAAGACTGACAACGACTTCGTGGCGGTGATGGAGCAAAGGCTCGCACCGGTCAAAGCCGCGTTGACCGGGCGCTCGTTTGTCGGTTACCTCCAGCTCGATTCGGCGCATGACTATGACATCGACCTGTTGCGGTACTACGTCACGCAATACTGCCTGGCTCCGGTCGTCGTGGAAGCGGGCGAGGATCATCCGGTCGTGCTGGTTCACTTCGAGTCCGACCAGACACTGGATCAATTCGCCTCCGACAGCGACTACACAGTTAAACAACGCTTCGGCGACGGGATCGCCCTGATCGAGAAACATCCGCCATGAATCTCGGCACCGCGGTGGCCATCCTGTTTACGCTGGGCACCGGGTTCGGCCTGGTGCACCTGCTGTGGCCAACCAAGACCACACAGGCGCGCCTGCACCTGCTCAAGGCGTGCCTGGCCGTCGGCCTGGGGCTGGGCGTCAGCTCGTGCAGCTTCCTGGCTGCGCTGACCGCGCAAACCGTGATTCCATTTGCGACGCTGGTGCTTGACGCCATCGCCATCGCCGTCGTGCTGGCGGCGGTCATCGTCGTCGGCCGGCGGCGCGACAAAAGGCTTTCACCGATCAGCACCGAGGACGAGTCACCCGCGCTCGGTCGCGTGGCACTGGTCGCACTTGGCGTGGGGCTGGTGTTCGCGGCGATCGGCTTGTATTGGATGGCCGGGACCCGGCCATACGGGCGGTGGGACGCGGTGGCCATCTGGAACCTCAAGGCCCGCTTCTTGGCACTCGGCGGAGCGGCATGGGCCAACGTGTTCAACGACGCGCTGGCACACACCGACTACCCCCTGCTGCTGCCTCTGTCGATCGCGCGACTGTGGACGTACGCCGGCTCAACGACGACGACGGTGCCCCAAGCCGTGCCCGTCCTGTTTGCCTTCCTGACGATCGGCGTGTTGTTGGCGACCGTCAGCATCCTGCGTGGCCGCACACTGGGGGCCCTGGCGGCGCTGGCTCTGATGGCCAACGTCTATTTCATGACCTATCCGTCGTGGCAATACGCCGACATCCCGCTGGGCTGCTATGAGTTGACGGCGCTTTGCATGACGGCGCTGGCGTGGCGGCTGGGCGATCACGGGCGGAAGGTGTGGGTCCTGGCAGGGCTCGCCGGCGGGTGCGCCGCATGGACCAAGAACGAGGGGCTACTCTTTGTCGTCGCGCTGCTGACCGCCACGATGGGTGTGACGGCCGTCGTCCGCGGCCCGCGACGCATCGGGCAGACACTCGTGCCGTTGCTTGGGGGCTTGGCGCCGTTCCTCTTGGTCATCGCCGCGTTCAAGCTTGGTGTCGCCGCGCCAAACGACCTGTTCCGAAAGCTGGCGCTCAGCGAGGTGTGGGACAAAGTGACCGACCCCGACCGTCACAGACACATCCTCCGTATCGCCGGCTTCCTCGTCAGGGTCAACCACGATTGGCTGGTCAGCCTGGGCCTGCTGCTGTGTGTGGGTCTGTGCGGGGTGAATCCTAACCGGCACGACTGGCCGGCTGTGGCGACAGTGGTCTTGACCGTGCTGATCACCGCACTGGGGTATTACGTGGTTTACCTGATCACGTCGCACGACCTGGGCTGGCACCTCAAGACCTCGGCTGACCGCCTGTTCATGCACCTGTGGCCAAGCTGGGTGCTCTTGGTCTTTCTTGTGATTCGATCCCCACCGCAACTGGTCACGATGACCAGCCCGCAGCGCAC
>JAZGCX010000024.1:0-4463 GCA_036477175.1 Phycisphaeraceae bacterium | reverse complement strand
GTTGAGGCCGGCGGTGCCGACCGCCCCGAAGGTGCCCGCTTCGTCGGTCGCCTGAGTCAATTGTGCCTCGAAGTCGTCAAAGCTGGGCCAGTTGCCGTTGTGCTGCTGTTTGTAGATTTCCAACTGGGTGCGGATGCGGTGCAGGTCCATCTTGAGCGAGTTCTCTCGCGACTGACTGGCGGCACTGGTGAACTGTGGGACCGCGAGCGCAGCCAGGATGCCCAGGACCGCCACGACGATCAGAATCTCTATGAGCGAAAAGCCCGTGCGTGTCGCTTTGAATCGATCGGTGGTCGGTTGTGTGCGGTTCACGAATAGTCCCCTTCGTTTGTGGCCGGGCGTCGGTCGCCGGTGATCTGAGGTGACCTCGTGCCGACAACAGGTCCACCAACCGGCCACCAATCACCAACCCCCGGGCAACTGCTGTCGGGTGATATCGGCAAGCGGATCGGTGACTTTATTCAAGCAAGCACATGGAGCCCGTATGGGCGGGCCCTATGAATGGTTCGTAGCGGTTGTGACGGTCGCGGATCGCGGCAGATGGTTATCATGGAGCTGATGGACGCTCTTGAAGCACGGACGCGAAAGCACTGGCGGATCAGGCAGGAGGTTGATGCCCTCGACTTAGCGCGGAAGCTGGGGCTGCACCCGCTGGTGGCCACGCTGCTGATCAACCGCGGGCTGGACGACGCGGACCGGGCTCGCGCGTTCCTGAACCCCACACTGTCTGACCTGCACGACCCGGCGCTGCTGCCCGGCGTCACCGCGGCCGCTGAACGGATCGGCCAGGCCGTCGCCGACGCCCAGCCCATCGTCATCTACGGCGACTATGACGTCGATGGCATTACCGCCGGCGCCATTCTCTGGCACACCCTCACACTCGCCGGCGCCAACGTCAGCACCTATGTGCCGCACCGCATCGACGAAGGCTATGGCCTCAACGTCCAGGCCATCGAACAACTGGCCGAAGGTCGGCCGCTCATTGTGTCCGTCGATTGCGGCATCACCGCTGTCGAGCCGGTACGTGTGGCCAAACAGCTCGGCGTCGACCTGATCATCACCGATCACCACGAGTTCGATCCGCACAACCTGCCCGATGCCCATACGATCGTGCATCCGCGCTTCACGTCTCACGCCTCAAGCCCCCAGCCTGCCTACCCCTTTGGTGACCTGTGCGGCGCGGGCGTGGCGTTCAAGCTGGCCTGGCAGGTCGCCAAGGTGCACTGCGGCTGCGACCGTCTGCCCGATCGGTACAAGGCGCTGCTTATAGACCTGCTGAGCCTGGCGGCTTTGGGCACGGTGGCCGATGTCGTGCCGCTGGTCGATGAGAACCGCGTGCTGACGCGGTTCGGCCTGGGGCGGGTCAAGCAGACGCGGTTCGCCGGGCTCAATGCGCTGATCGACGTGGCGCGGTTGCGTGATAAGAAAATCGACAGCTACCACGTGGGCTTTGTACTCGGGCCGCGACTGAACGCTTGCGGGCGGATGGGCCACGCCCAGCGCGCCGTCCATCTGTTGACTGACGCGTCGCCCGACGAGGCGAGGCAGATCGCCGCGTTTCTCAACAGCGAAAACGAGCGCCGCCGGGCCACCGAGCGCACCATTCTCACCGAGGCCAGACAGATGGTGACCGACGGCGGCTACGACCGCGTTGACCGCCGGGCGATCGTGGTGGGCAAAGCCGGCTGGCACCCGGGCGTGTTGGGGGTGGTCGCCAGCCGGCTGGCCGAGGCGTATGGCCGACCGGCGGTGGTGCTGAACTTTGAAGGCGGCGTGGCGCACGGCTCGGCGCGCAGCGTCGTGGGGGTGTCGATCCATGAAGCGCTGGCGCACTGTGGTGAGCCTCTGGCCAGCTTCGGGGGCCACGCCATGGCCGCGGGGCTGCGGCTGGGCATTGACCGGGTCGATGCCCTGCGCGACGCACTGGTCGGGTTCGTCAACGACAAGCTGGCGGTGGCCGACCTGGTCGGGGCGATTGAAATCGACGCGGTGTGCCGGCTTGACGAGTTAAGCCTGCAACTGTTTGAGCAGGTTCAGGCGCTGGCGCCTTTTGGTCGGGCCAACCCGACACCGGTGCTGTGCGTGCGGGGCGTGACGTTGGCCGGTCCGCCGCGGCGGATCGGCGCCGGCGGGCAGCACCTTCGGCTTGATCTGCGACAGGGCGGCCACAGCATGCAGGCGGTGGCTTTCGGCATGGGCGATCTGGCCGACGATCTGGCCGCGGGGGCCGAGTTGGACGTGGTGTTTGAGCCGAAGGTCTCGACCTGGCAGGGCTTGCGGCGAGCGGAGCTGCACGTCAAGGATTTGCGATCGGTGCCGGTTGGGCAGCAGGCCGGCCGGCACTGAGCGAGACGCGCTTGAACCAACCGGTGGCGGTTACTACACTGTGCCGTTCGGTTCGGTCACCGCCGGGCGCGACTCGGCACTGGAGAGATGTGTGGTCAAGCTGCGACTCAAACGGTTCGGTCGGCGTCATCGGCCGTTCTACCGCCTCAATGCGATGGACCAGCGGGCCGCCCGCGACAGTCAGGTCATCGAACAGCTCGGGTTCTACGATCCCATCGAGAAAGACACCGCCAAGGCCGTCAAGCTCAACGAGGATCGCATCAAATACTGGCTCAGCGTCGGCGCGCAGCCGAGTGATACGGTGCGCAGCCTGCTGAAAAAAGCCGGCATTGATCCGACGCCGGGCAAGCGTCAGTAGCAGTAGCCACTGCCTACTATCTCGATGCGCATCGACGTCCTCACCCTCTTCCCCGAGATGTTTGAGAACGTGCTCGGCACGAGCATCCTCAAGCGCGCTGCCGACCCCGACCTCAAGCCCCAAGCCCCAGGCCTCAAGCCCCCGCTGGTCAGCTACCACCTGCACAACATCCGCGACTACACCGCCGACAAGCACGCCAAAGTGGACAAGCCCCCTTACGGCGGCGGACCGGGCATGGTGATTCAGTGCCAACCGATCTGGGATGCGGTGCAGGCCGCCGAAGCGAAGGACGACCGGCCGGCGACGCGAATCCTCATGACCCCGCAGGGCCGCAGGCTCGACCAGCCGATCGTCGAGGAGCTGGCGACCCGGCCGCGACTGTTGATCCTCGCCGGCCACTACGAGGGCATTGACCAGCGTGTCATCGACAAGCTGGCGCCGATCGACGAGATCAGTATCGGCGACTACGTGCTAAGCGGCGGTGAGCTGCCGGCGATGGTGCTGATCGACGCGGTGGTCCGCCTGATCCCCGGGGCGCTGGGCGACGAGGCCTCGGCCGAGCACGAAAGTTTCTCCAGCGCCGCCGCCGGCCTGCTCGACTATCCGCACTACACCCGCCCGCCCCAGTGGCAGGGCCTGAAAGTCCCCGACGTACTCTTGAGCGGCAACCATGCCGCCATCGAAGCCTGGCGACGCGAACAGGCTCAACAACGCACCGCCCAACGCCGACCCGACCTGCTCGATCCATAAAGCCGGGCATGGCATGCCCGGACCGGCGATGCCATCGCCGGCTTTATGTGGTCTCGACACTGCCCATGCCACTCGCTACACTGCCCGGCTCGAATCACCTTCACCGGAACCCTGAACCCAGAACCCTGACCCCTGATTGCCGCCATGAGCCAAGCCATCATTGAATCCGTCGAGCAGAGCCAGCTCAAGACCGACCTGCCGCCGATCCACGTTGGCGACACGGTGGACGTGCACGTGCGGATCGTCGAGGGCGCCAAGGAGCGGGTTCAGGTGTTCAACGGCGTGGTGATTAAGATGCAGGGCAGGGGCATCTCCCGCACGGTGACCGTCCGTCGCATTGTGGCCAACGAGGGCGTCGAGCGGGTCTTTCCCCTGCACAGCCCCAAGGTCGCCAAGATCGAGGTCAAGCGTCACGGCCACACCCGCCGGGCCAGGCTGTACTACCTGCGTGAGCGTGTGGGCAAGAAGCGTCGGCTGCGCGACCGCCGCCGCGGTCTGGGTCATCTGGTGCAGGAACCGCCGGCGGCTGTCGAGGCGACCGACACGGTCGAGGCGCAGGCGACCGAAGGCACTTCACCAGAGGCGGTCTAGTGGGCCGTCACGTTTGGACTTGCACTGACGGGTGATGTCGTTTAGCCCCGGCGGTTACGCCGGGGATCGCCGCGTGGCCGCGGTGGCTAAACGGTGGGCCGGCCTCACCACCCGTTCGGTCCTATAAACAAACCCTTTGCGACAGTCCGCCATGCGATATTCGGTTGCCGCGTGGCGTGGCGTCGTTACGATGGTCCAACCATGTCCAAAGCCGAAGCGCCCCACACCCCCGGCGATCTGGTCGCGGATCGCCGCAAGAAGCTGCGGCGACTGCGAGATGAATTCGGCGTGGATCCCTTCGGCGGCCGTGTAGACGGTTTAGTCAGTCTTGCCGAGGCGCGTCAGGCTTACGATGCGACTGCGGACGAAGCCTTCAAGGCTGATGCAGGCGATGATCGTCGGCCGGTGGTCAAGGTCG
>JAZGCX010000239.1:0-5095 GCA_036477175.1 Phycisphaeraceae bacterium | reverse complement strand
ACACGGCGAATGTCCGCCTTCGGCGGATGATCGTGTTTGCGTGACCTCTCCCCACAATAACAGCACGATCTCGCACGCCCCGGTCCGAAGCGAAGCTAACCGATGGATGCAGTGAATCCCGGCGACGGGTCTGTCCCCTGTTGTGCTTGCGCAGGATAGGGGGCAGGCTCCGCCGGGTGTTTTTGGTGAAGAGTGCCGTGTGCGAGGTGAAATGTGCGATGTGCGATCTGCGATGTGAAAAGTGTTTGGCCACCAGGTACTGGCCACTGAACCCGGCCTTTCGCTGCTTCGCAACTCAAGACCGGGCGTCGGCGATGGCATCGCCGGGTTTATGTTGTGCGCTTGGCCTGGGATTCCGGGAGCATCAGTTGTTGCGGATGTAGGCATTGACGCCGACGGTGACAGGCTTGCCGTCGATCTGCGCATCGGTCGCGACGTTGCCGTGCGTCGTTGCCACGACCAGGGTCTTGCCGCTTGATGAGGGCGTCGGTTTCTGCAGGTCCACAACGAGGGTGAGTGTCTTGGCCTTTTCGTCGATCTTCACTTGACGCAGCATGGGTGGAGTCCTTTATTTGGGCCGCACCATCGCGAGCCAATGCTTGTCGCCGCCGGCCATCGGCCGGACCTGGCGAATCCCCCGGCATCCAGTGTACTTTTTTCCGTCCAACACCGCGGGGCAAGCCGGTCAACGGCGGCTGCTGGAAAGAGGCCGTCGGTCACGGGGAACGGTAGAAAATGGTGATGCTCTGGCCGTCACGGTCAATCCACGCTTCGCCGGCGACGTCGCCGCTGAGCAAGAACCGGAACTGATACACGACCTTGCCGCGGTTGTCGGTCACCTCACGGACCGACATCGGCACGATGGTCGCGGTGGGGAAATAGCTGTTGAACGCCGAGATTACCCGGTCGGGCATTTGATCGACCGTTACCGTTCTCTCGACGGATGGCGGGGACAACAAACCACCACACCCGCTGGTCGCAAAGCAAAGAAGCGAGATAGCCACAAGGTGTTTCATGGGTGCTCGGCGGTCTTGGCCAGGATTGATATCGGCCAATTCCAGCGGCAGGATCGATGGCTTGGCTGAACTCGTCGAATCCTGAACGTGTCGGTGCCCCCAATCAAGGAACAGCAGGGTCCGGATAGTGTACCCGTGGCCATCGGTCTGGACGGCCTGGAGCGGTCGGGTCAGGGGGTCTGGGGCGACGGGAGACCGAGGGTCGCCAGAGCAGTGTATTCGGGGCCGTCCGGCCGCAGTTCACTGGCGAACAGGATGATTGAGTTGATGCGTGCCGATCCGAAGACGGTTTGGCGGTGGGCGCTGAGCAGGTCGATCAGGCCGCGAGGGGTGCCGGCAGGTTTGCCCGGGCGGCGTTTGATGCGAGCGAGTGTGAGGTGCGGCTGCCAATTCCGGGCTTGGGGAATAGCGTCTTGTGGTTGAGTGTTTGGTGGTGGTAGGTGGCTGACGATTTGCGGAAGCGGGCCGGGGTCGGGGCAGCCGACCCAGATGACGTTGGGGCGATGATCATTGGGGAAGGCGCCCAGGCCTTGGAGGGGCAGGTCGAAGGGACGTGCGTCGGCGGCGGTGACGGCATCACGGATGGCCGCTTCGATGGCGGGCACTTCGGCGGGATCGGTCGGGCCGCGGAATTGGAGTGTGAGGTGCAGGTGGTCGCCCTTGACGGTTCGGATCGGCCGGCCGAGGTCGGCCAAGCGGCCGAGGATGTGCACCAAGGGCTTGGTGGGGCTGACGTTAACGGCAATGAAAGTGCGGAGGTCAGGCATCGCGGGGCGGCGGGGTCAGGCGTTGGTGGCGCGGGGGCTGTGGGTTCCGGTGCGGATTATGCAGGCAATCGCAGCCGGCTGCACGGGCCGGCGGTCCCGGGGCGCGACGCGGCTGAGAGATTTGGTCGAAGTGGTGTGCTAGGATGGGATTAGAAAACCATGCCCCCTCGTAGGAATTGGGGGCATGGCGGAGGAGAAGGTCGCAAGGGCCACGCCGGCGTGGTGACCGGCGGGTGGGACCGGATCGGAGCCGCGGCGCGAAGGGCGTGTGCCGTGTCACGCCGGTCCGATGGGGTTAGAATCAGCGAAGGTGCCGCCGAGTCGCCTGACTTTGGCCAGTGGGAAACGGAGCTTACGCAGGCATCCGATCACTGATCTCCGCTGGCGGCCAAGCCCTCGGCGGCTCTTCCTTGAACTCGTCGTGGGCCGGCATGGTCAGGTGTTCGAAACGGCGAACGAGTCCTTTCTGCCTTCGCTGAGTGCCGTTCGTGGACGGCACGTTGTCCTGGCCGACCCGACTGCGTCAAATCTGTGGCGTGCAGTTGGGTCGGACCCCTGATCGCTGGTTTACCCGCCGCTGGTTCCGGACTGATGCATGGCTCGACGGGGATTCATAAGCTGCGGCCTGGAGGCCAGAGCCTGCTCGACATAGTCATTCCAGGCGGCGCGGTCGCGGATTTCCAGGTGATCGTTGGACCCGATCAACACGACCTCGCTGCCCAGGCCGGCCTTGTTCAGCAGGTACTCCGGCAGGTGAACCCGGCCCTGTTTGTCCAGCTCGACCCGGCGAGCTAGGCTGAAAAACAGTCGCTCATACGCGAATAACTGATCGGGCTCCAGCTCGCTATGAAGCAGCTCCGTGGCACGCTGTTCGAAACCCTGCTCGGTGTAGAGACACAGCGCCTGCCCCTCACCGAGTGCGACGTATAAGTGCACTGGCTCCCCAGCAGCCTGGCCCGCCGAAGCCTGCAATTGTGCGCGGACCTCCGACGGGATCGCCAGTCGCTTCTTCGAGTCGATCGAGTGTTCATAGGTGCCGGCAAAGACCAAGTTAATCTCTCGTTCTCGGACGTGGCCCCAATCCTACCCCACTTCGCCCCACATTGCAACACTTTCTTCCCTGGTGTGGAAAACCAGTTGAATACACCCCCACCCTCGAACGCAAGTCGTTGTAGGGCATTCGGTACGGGGCCATCCAGACCCACTGGTTCGGCTGGGCCGACATAGGGCTTTTGGCGGATCGCGCCATGCCTTGGGGTCGAGGCGATCGGATTCTCAAGGGGCAGGACGCCCAACCAACACCGGATTGGCGGTGGCGTGGTCTGTGGCGGCTGAAGTTTGGCGGTGCCGTGGCGAGGGCGTCGCCAGGCGGTTGGTCAGCGAAGGAGACGCGCGGATTTGGATGCGCTGCACCAATGCCCTGCGCCGTGCCGACCAGAGCAGCGTTGGAGCTGTTGCCACAAGTGCGCACAGCGCGATCAACCCCGTGGCAGCGACCGTTGCCGCACACCGTCGATCGGACGATCGATAGGTGGTTGAACAGACAGTTCAATTTCCGATGCGCAAACGGAGCCGGGCCGTCTTTGGACCGGACACAGCGCCGCTTCATACCTTCGGCAGCGATTGGCCGCTTTCGCGGCAAGCCGGGCGGATCGTCAATCGGGATGCTTGCGGACGAGCTTTCATCCCGCGGCGAAACCGGATTGTGCCGGCGGCCCGGGTTGCGTTTTTCAGCGGTCCGGGGTATATCCAACAACCTCGGTTTGGTTGATGGGAGACGACACCGTCGGCGTTTGATGTCGTTTGCGTGAGTGGCGGTGGCCGGGGCGGGCCAACCGGACCACCGCGGGCCAAACCGGATCATCAAGACGAGGGTAACCGTCGATGGCAGATATCCGTCCGTTTCGCGGTCTGCGTCCCAGGCCCGACCTGGTTGGCCGTGTCGCCTGTCCACCCTACGACGTGCTGAGCGCCGCCGAGGCGCGGCAGATGACGGCGGGCAACCCCGACAGTTTCCTGCACGTGATCCGGGCCGAGATCGACCTGCCCCCGGACGTGGACGCCCACAGCGAGGCCGTCTATGAAAAAAGCGCCCAGAACTTCAATCGGCTCATCGACACCGGCGCGCTGGTCCAGGATGAACAGCCGTGCTTTTACGTGTATCAACTGACGATGGGCGATCACGTGCAGCACGGCCTGGTTGTGGGCGCCAGCGTCGCTGAATACGAACACGAGCTGATTAAGAAGCATGAGCTGACCCACCGCGACAAGGAAGACGACCGCGCCCGCCACGTGGAAAAGCTGATGGCCAACGCCGGGCCGGTGCTGTTGACGTACCGGGCCCGCGCCACGATCCGCGATCTGGTTGGACAAATCTGTTGCGGTCAGCAGTCGGCGTACGACTTTGTGGCCGGCGACGGCGTGAGGCACCGGCTCTGGGTGGTCAGCGATCCGCAGATGATCGGACAGTTGCGCCAAGCGTTTGAGCGGATCGATTCACTTTACATCGCCGACGGCCATCACCGCACCGCCTCGGCATACCGCGTCCGCAACACCCTGCGCGACCGGAACCGCGATCACAGCGGCAACGAAGCTTACAACCACTTCCTGGCCGTCCTCTTCCCCGACGACGAACTAAAGATTCTCGGCTACAACCGGGTGGTGAAGGACCTGAACGGCCTGGAACCCGAAGCGTTTCTCGATAAGGTGCGTGAAAAGTTCAACATTGGCCCGACCGATACGCCCGAGCCCCAGGCCCCGAGGCAGTTCGGGATGCACCTGGACGGGACGTGGTACCGCCTGACACCGCGTAACGGCGTCGTGCCGGAAGATGACCCGGTGCGGAGTCTGGATGCCTCTGTTTGCCAGGACAACCTGCTGGGGCCGATCCTCGGGATCAAGGACCTGCGCACGGACGAGCGGATCGACTTCGTCGGCGGCATCCGCGGCACGAAGGAATTGGAGAAGCGCTGCCGCCACGACATGCGCGTCGCCTTTGCGATGTACCCGGTCACCGTGGCCCAACTGATGGCGATTTCCGACCACCACGCGATCATGCCGCCCAAGTCCACCTGGTTCGAGCCGAAGCTGCGCTCAGGCGTCGTGGTCCGCAGCCTGAAAGACAACGGCTAATCAACTGTCATGACGGCAGGAGTAGAAAATGCTGATCCTGATTTCTGATGCATTCGATCCTTCGCTTCCCGACAAGCTCTCGCAGTACGGCCAGGTGACGGATGACAAGGACCGGCTCAGCGAGGCGAATGTTGTGTTGGTCCGCAGCAAGACCAAGTGCACTCAGCAATACATCGACGC
>JAZGCX010000238.1:0-7771 GCA_036477175.1 Phycisphaeraceae bacterium | reverse complement strand
GGGAAGACGGCCTTGTCGATCTTCTTCGCTAACGCTTCGTCGTTGGTCAGGATCAACCCGCCGCGTGGCCCGCGGAGCGTCTTGTGCGTGGTCGTCGTGACGACGTGGCTATGCGGGAACGGCGAGGGGTGCGTCCCACCGGCCACCAGACCCGCGATGTGCGCGATGTCCGCCATCAACAGCGCCCCGCAATCGTCGGCGATCCGGCGAAAACGCCCGAAGTCGATGATCCGCGGATACGCCGAGTACCCGCACAGCAGCAGCTTCGGCTGGTGCCGGGTGCAGAGCTTGTGCACGGCGTCATAGTCGATGTGGCCGTAATCGTCGCGCGACTCGTCGTAAACCAGCGGGTAGTGGATCGCGTTGAACCACTTGCCCGAGAGGTTGACGGGCGAGCCGTGCGTCAGGTGCCCTCCGTCGGACAGGACAATGCTGGCGTAGGTGTCACCCGGTTCGAGCAGGGCGAAGAACACAGCCAGGTTTGCGCCGGCGCCGGAGTGCGGCTGGACGTTGGCGAATCGGCAATCGAACAGGCGTTTGGCCCGGTCAATGGCCAGCTGTTCGACTTGGTCGTAGTAGGCGCAGCCGGAGTAGTAGCGTTTGCCGGGGTAGCCCTCGCAGTACTTATTGGTCAGGCAACTACCGACGGCGGCCATGACGGCGGGCGAGGTATGGTTCTCACTGGCGATCATCTCCAGCGTGCTTTGCTGACGCAGTTGCTCGGCCCGGATGAACTGCCAGGCGTCGGGGTCGGCCGCGGCGACGGGATGATTGACGGGATCGGTAGCAACGGTGTCGGTGGTCATGGCGGCGGCTTGCTCCAAAACGGTCCGGTCGCATCGTATCGGCTCACTGCGCCGGAGGCAAAGAAGTGCGTTGAAAGTGCTGGATCGGTTGCAGTGAGCGACGGCGCCGGGTCGATCACGGCGCGGCGCCGGCACCGGGGATGACGATGGTGTACGTAGGCGTGGTGAAGACAAGGCGGTTGTCGAGGAAGACGGCCGCGTCCGGCGCAAGGTGTTCGGGGATCGGGCCCAGTGCGCACTGACTGACGATCGAACCGCCATGTCGATCCAGCAGGTAGAGCCGGTAGCGCCAACCATCCGGGGCGGCGCCGACCGGTGCCGGTTCACGGACCACGGGCCCGGGGCGATGCGGCAGTTCAATCTCGAGATGCGCCCTCAGTTCGCCGAATGGGTCGGGTGCCGTGTCGAGGCCCAACAGCACCACGTACTTGTCACCGATCAGTTGGGCCTGCAGGTTCTTGGGCCTGTCGGCGATCGCATCGCGCCAGTGGATGGCGCCGTCGGGCGCCAGTGCCATGGCACGGTCCGGGCCAACCAGGTACCACTGCTGTTGGGCGTCCTGGAGGTCGAAGCGATCGCCGGGTCGTCGCGACCCGGTGCCGACGCGGCCGATCTGTTGTCCGGTGGCTGGATCGATCACGAGCATCGAGCCAACGGCGTCGGTGAGCATCAGCACGTCGGTGGCGGCGCGACCGAGTCCACCGATGAATCCGGCATGGATGGGCACGCGCCAGGCAACGGTGCCTTCGGCCAGGTGATGGGCGATCAGTTGCTTGACCGTGGCATGGAAGAGCATGCCATCGCCGCCCAGGCCGAGCCACAAGATCGTGTGCATGCCTTCGAGCGTGGGCAAGCGCGGCTCACCGGTGCCCGCGTCGAGCACGACGATGGCATCGCTTGGGGCCGCCGTGGCGAAACCGATGATCCCGGCCAGGGCCAAGGTGTCGTCGGCCATCGCCATCTGCGTCACCCGGTTCATGGGGCAGGCCGTGCGCCACAGCACCGTTCCGGTGGCACGATCGATGGCCAGGGCGCGTCCGAGGCGATCGGCCACGGCGATGACCTGGTCATTGACCGCCACGAACGGGCCCGAATCCGACCCGAGCCGCGCTTGGATGGCAACGGGCCGACCGTTGTGGTCGGCCGGGTTGCCAGACGCCGCCAGCAGGCCGTTCACGTCGAGTTGGGGCCAGGCCGGCTTACCGGTGCGTGCGTCAATGGCCAGCACGATGCCACGCTGCTGCAAGTGCAGCAGCACGCGGTCGTGGGTCAGCGCCAGCAGTCGGACCTGGTCGGGATCGGCTATGGGGAATTCCCAGAGGGTATTGAGGGCTTCGCCGGCCCGAAGCTGAATCGCCGACTTGGTGATGGTGACAATCTGATCGCCGGGCATGGCTTGGGGCCGCTGAACGATCGGCACCAGCAATCGAGCCGGCAGCACCAGCGGCTGGCCCAAGGGCAGTTCCAGGCTCGGCAGCGCGGCCGCAGGGGTCGGTCGCCGGCTTAGTTCGGCCAGCCAGGCTTGCACATCGGCGGGCTGACCGGCGCGGAGCGGCCTGAGTTGGGGGTGGTCACGCTCGAACCGGCGCAGCCAGAAGGCGGCCCGTTGGGGCTGAGCGGTTTGGTCGTACAACTCAACGATTCGCCCGGCGATCGCCTGAACCATCTGCGGGTCACCGGCGAGGCTGTAGGCACGTCGGTACTGGGTGATGGCGGCGTCCAGCGCCTCGCGGCCAGCCAGAGCCTGGGCGGCGGCCAGGTGGACCTGGGGCAGAACCTGGGCAAGTGGATATTGTCGTGCCAACTCAACCAGTGCCTCAGCGTGGGCCGGCGAGACCGCGGTCAATTCGGTCAGACGCTGCGACGCGATCGCGTCGTACCTGGCGTACACCTCCTGGCCGTGCTGCTCAACCAGCCGCACCAGCCGCCACCGGGCTTCGAGGCCCCCAAGGCGGGCGCCGCGGTCGGTCTCGTACAGCTCGGACGACAGATGCGGGTTGGTCAGGACGATCTGGTAGTGATCGACAGCCTGTTTGGGGTCGCTGGTTTCGGCAAGGAAATTGGCCAGAGTCAGTTGGTAGGCGACCTCATCGGCCGGTCCGGCGGTGGCGCTGGCGAGCCGGTCCAGGAGCTGCCGACGCAGCGTCGGGTCGGGATTGCGTCGCGGGTCGAGGAGGCGACGCACCTGAGCAAAGACCCGCGGCTGGAGCGGATCGACCGCCTTGGCGTCAGGCTCGGCCGCCACCCGCCGCCGCTGCGCCGCCAGGGCGGCGTCAACGCCCTCGAGCACGGCCGGATAACGATTCTGCGACAAGGCCACGTGGGCCAGCGCCAGACCGGGTTCAGGGTCGTGCGGGGCTTGTTCGATCTGATGGGCGAGCTCATCGTGGGCTCGTGACCAGTCCATGTAACTGCGGACCGATGAGGCGCCGGCGACCACGAGTTGCCCATCAAGCGCCAAGAGATTGCCGGCCGACGGGCTGGTCGCCTCAAGCAGGACCGCGCCATCGCGCACGTCCAACGCCAGCAGTCGGCTGCTCGTGGTCAGCCAGACGGTGTTGGCCGTCACCGAGGCGGTCCCTTGTGGCGTGTCACGCGGCAACTGGCCCAGGTCGCGGCTCCAGATCGGCTGGAGCGTTCGCCCGTCGATCAGGTGAACCGTGCGCCCGATACTCAACACGTTGTTGGCGGCGTGAGCCAGATAGGTGGCCTGCGAAAACGCCGGTTCGGGCAATTCACGTATCTGTCGGCCGGTCGCAGGGTCGAGCAGCACCGGCGGCGCGGCAGTGCCGGTCCCAGCAACCACCAGGCCTGCCTCGACCAAGACCGGCGGGCTGGTGTGCCACACCATCACGCGCCGCGCCGCCTGCGCCAGTGCCGTCGCCCGCGGGCTGGCGGCTTTATCCATCAGGCTCATCCACACCACCGCGCCCCGACGCCCATCCACGTAGGCAACGGTGCCGAGCTGGTCGGCCACGAACAGGCGACCGTGTCGCACGATCATCTGCGTCAGGGGCTGGGTACTGGATCGGTTGGCTGGGGCCGAGCTTGACAGGTGACGCCGCCAGATCAGCTTGCCGC
Source organism: Phycisphaeraceae bacterium (assembly GCA_036477175.1). GTDB lineage: Bacteria > Planctomycetota > Phycisphaerae > Phycisphaerales > Phycisphaeraceae > JAZGCX01. Next base: position 3,884 of record JAZGCX010000238.1, on the reverse strand, counting down.
TACCGGCATCGACCGCAACGACGAATGCGTCCTGAAAGCCCCCGGTCTGCATGCGACGCACCAAGACAAAAACGCGACCCGGTCCTGCCTGCGGCGTGCCGTGAAAGAACGCCCTGGACAACGACGGGTCCAGATCAGTTGGTTCGACCCGCCAGATCAATTGGCCGTTGTCGCGATCCAGGCACACCAGCGCCGTGCTGCCGACCTGAGCCTGCCAGCGGCTCGCCCCCCTGGCGGTGCCGTGCACCGCAAACAGGCGCGACCCGGCCACCAGAACACCGCGCCGATCGAACACCGAACGCGGATCGGGCCTCAAGGCGGCTAACGTGGCGTCGTCGCGGTGCGTGTTGGCAGCGCTCACGGCCGGGTAACGCCACAACAGCCGACCCGAACTGCGATTCAACGCCAACACCGATTGACCGTCGTTGATATATAAGCGATCGCCGTCCGCGCTGGGGATGATCGGGTAATGGCCCGTCTGCGTGCGGTAGTTTGCCGATAGGCGAACGCGCTGAGGCAACGGTGAAGGCTCGGCGCCGATCTGCCAAAGCGGGCTGCGCAACAGACCGGGCAACGCGGTCGGCGCCGCAGGTGAGTCGTCTTGACCGATCGGTGGAAGCTGGGTTGACCACCGGTCCAGTTGCACGGCGGCTTCGCGTTCGTCGGCTTCCAACAGGGCGCTACGATGGATGTTCAGTCGCGCTGCATCAAAACCAAACAGACCCGCCGCTGCCTGCAACAGGTGCCAGCGGGCGGCATGGGTATCAAGATCGGCGTGGTTGGCCAGTTCATCGAGCACGCTGGCGGCGTCGGTCGGATTGCCCCGTTCCAGATACAACGCCGCCAGACGCAGCCCCGCTTCCAGGCCCGTCTCACACAGCAGGTAACGGCTGAGCACGCCCTCCAGCTTCTCGGTATCGCCGGGGACCGGACCGCTCTGCTCAAAAACCCGCTGGGCGATCGGCTCGTGCACACGACGGTAGGCCGCCAGCAGGTCCGCGTCGCTGGACAGCTCGGCCTCGACCCACCGCACCGCATCGATGTACAGGCCCTGGTCCCGGAGCATCAGCTTCCGGGGATACTGCTCGATCACCTGCTGGTACAGGGCCGTCGCTTCGGCAAGCCGATCCTGACGCCAAAGATGCCGGGCCTTGTCCACCAGAACCTGGGCGGCGGGTGAATCTTCGACGTAAATCGGATTACCCGCGCCACCGACCTGGCCAACCGCCGCGGCGGCGAGGCATACCGCCAAAACCATCGCCCAACTGCTGTTACGGTCGATCGGTGTCATGGGTTATTCTAAGCGCTTTGAGCACGATTGACCCGGATACGCCCGCGGGTACGCCTAGTCCCATTTTCGGTTCGGCTCTGATACTCTCTCGACATATATGACACCGAGGTTCACCATCGTGGGCATCGGCGAGGCCTTGTTGGACGTCTATGACGACAAGATGGTGCTCGCCGGCGCTCCGCTGAACGTCGCCGTCCACGCCCACCAGCTTGCCCAACCACGGGGCGGCCGGGGCGTGGTCGTTAGCCGCGTCGGGCAGGATGACCTGGGCCAACGGGTCGCCGACGAACTGGCCCAACGCGGCATGTGCACCGACTACCTCCAGACCGACCCGGACCGGGACACCGGCCGCGCCTACGTCAGCCTGGACGAACACGGACAACCCACGTTCCAGATCGTCCAGGGCGCCGCGTGGGACGTGCTTCAGTTCGACCCGGACGACGAAGATTTGGCCCGGCGATGCGACGCCGTCTGCTTCGGCACCCTCGCCCAACGCGACGGTCAATCCCGCAACAGCATCTACCGCTTCCTCAATGCCACCACCCGACGGGCCGTGCGGCTGTTCGACGCCAACCTGCGGCAAGATTACTACAACCAGCAGATCATCCGTCGAAGCTGCGAGCTGGCCACCGCCGTCAAGCTCAACGAGCATGAGTTGTCGATCGTGTGCGACCTGCTGGGGCTGAGCGAGCCGAGCCGAGCCGCCCCCGGCCAACCGCCGAACAGCCCCGACACGCTCGTCCACGCCCTGCTCAAAAAATTTGACCTGAACCTGGTCGTCCTCACCCGCGGCAGCAAGGGCACGGTGCTGTTCACCCCCACCGGCAAACACGAGGCAGAACCGGTCAGTTACCCCCCCGCCGCTGCCGGGGCCGCCGACCCCGTCGGCGCCGGCGACGCCTGCGCCGCAGGCCTGCTCGTCGGCCTGGTCCTGCGCTTGCCACTGGACAGAACCCTTCAGCTCGCCAACCACGCCGGCGCCTTCGTCGCCAGCCAAGGCGGCGCAACCCCAACGCTGCCGAACGCGATCCTCAAGATGGTGAAAACCAGCGCATAGAACCGCTTATGGCTTAGCCGACAACGAACGAACACGCCATAGCAGGCCCCGCTCTTGCTGGCTACAATGCCGCGTTCACACGACGGAGTCCGTCAACGTGTCGATCACTGCACCCAATGTCGCCATCGTCGGCGTGACCGGCGCGGTCGGGCAGGAGTTCCTCAAGGTCCTGGCCCAGCGCGATTTTGCCATCGGTCGGCTCAAACTGTTGGCCAGCAGCCGCAGCGCCGGTAAGCCGGTCGAGTTCCGGGGCAAGCCCTATACCGTCGAGCAACTCGCCGAAGACAGCTTCCAAGGCGTGGACCTGGCGCTGTTCAGCGCGGGCGGGTCCATCAGCAGGCAGTTTGTACCGATCGCCGCCGAAGCGGGCGCCACCGTGGTCGATAACACCTCGGCCTTTCGGATGGCCGAGGGCGTGCCGCTGGTCGTGCCGGAGGTGAATCCCGAGGCAGTCGAGGGTATCGCGATCGGCGGCCCGGGAAAGGGACGAATCATTGCCAACCCGAACTGTTCGACGATCATCATGCTCGTGCCGGTAACGCCGCTGCATCGGGCCGCGGGCGTGAAGCGGATGGTGGTGAGCACCTACCAGTCCGCCAGCGGCGCCGGGGCCGCAGCGATGGCGGAACTCGAACAGCAGACCCGCGACGTGCTTAGTGGCAAGCCGCCGACGTGCAACGCCTTTGCGGTGCAATACGCGTTTAATCTGTTTTCTCACAACTCGCAGATCGGCCCGGAAGGGTACAACAGCGAAGAGATGAAGATGGTGCGTGAGACGCACAAGATCTGGAACGACACCTCGCCGCGGATCACCGCCACCTGTGTCCGCGTCCCGGTGATGCGCGCCCATGCCGAGAGCATCAACCTCGAGTTCGAGAACCGGCTGGACGAAGACGAGGCCAGGGACATTCTCCGCAACGCCCCGGGCGTTTGCGTCATCGACGATCGTGACGGCAACCGCTTCCCCACGCCGCTGGACGCGACGGATCAAGACGAGGTGTATGTCGGGCGAATCCGCAACGACATCTCCCGCAACGGCGACGCGACCGACGGGCTGGACCTGTTCGTCTGCGGCGACCAGATCCGCAAAGGCGCCGCCTTGAACGCGGTGCAGATCGCCGAGCTATTGTTGTAGGATCGGCGGCTTGAGCCCCGCATGGCCATGCGGGGCCGATTCACGTCTTACGCGACGTTGGCGTTGGGTTGTCGCGGCGCGGGCCGGGGGGTGAAGATGCGGACGCGGTTTCGGCCGGCGGATTTGGCGGCGTAGACGGCCTGGTCGGCGGCACTGATCAACTGCTCGACATCCGCGAAGAACTCGCCGTCGTATGTCGCCACGCCGATGCTTAACGTGACCGATAGTTTTTCGCCCTTGTCAGACTCGATGGTCATCGACTCGATCTGGCGGCGGATGGTCTCGGCCACATTCGCGGCCGTGGCACGGTCGGTCTCGGGCAAAACGACCGACAATTCCTCGCCGCCGTACCTCGCCACCAGCGCCTGCTCGGGCACTGCGCGTTGCAATGTGTTTGCCAC
>JAZGCX010000237.1:0-3595 GCA_036477175.1 Phycisphaeraceae bacterium | reverse complement strand
GAATCGCCCATCAAGACGTGCGCAGACCTGCGGGGCGGGATCGTCGCCACCGAGCTGATCAACACCACCCGCAAGTATTTCCAGGACCGAGGCGTTGCGGTCAAGAAGGTCGAGTTCAGTTGGGGCGCCACCGAAGCCAAGGCCCGACTGGTGGACGCGATCGTGGACATCACCGAGACCGGCTCAAGCCTGCGGGCCAACAACCTGCGCGAGATCGACACGATCCTGACCAGCACCACGCGGCTGATCGCCAACCACCAGGCGTGGGCCGACCTGCTCAAACGACAGCGGATCGAAGACTTGGCGCTTCAGCTTCGCGGGGCGATCGCGGCCCGCGAAAAAGTCGGGCTCAAAATGAACGTGCCAATCGACAAGCTCGAGGCTATCCTTGCATTGTTGCCCGCCGAGCAATCGCCGACGGTCAGCCCCCTGGCGGACAAGCAGTGGGTGGCCGTGGAAGTGGTGCTTGAGGAGCAGGTCGAACGTGATCTGGTGCCCGGGCTGCGCCGCGCCGGGGCTACCGGCATCTTCAGTTATCCGCTGAACAAGGTCATCCCCTGAGCACGGCCGCCGGCGGCACGCCGCGCAGCAACCGCAGGAACCGCAGTAACCGAAATCTGAAATCTGAAATCGAAGATCCGCGAAGCGAAATCCGGGTTCCCATGCGTTACCCATACCTTGCATTGGCGCTTGTCACTTTGGTCGGCGTCGGTTGCCAGACCCCCAGGCACCCCGCCGGCGGGTTCATCCATGGCCGCGACCGGGCCGACGTGCCCGTCCCGCCGGGGCTCGATCCGCAGCGGCTCGCCCGCCGCGCCGGCGACGCCCGCCGCCGCGCCGAGTTGAACCTGGACCAGATCATCGCCGTGCTGCCCCGGCCCGACTACCTGCCCCAGCCCGAAGCTCCCATGCAGGAACCAGATGACACCCGGCAGCATGAAGAAGAAGAATCAGAAATCATAAATCAGCAATCAGATGTCTTGCCCCCCGAGCCGCCTCTGGCCGCGCAGCGCGCCTATCTGGCCGGTCGCCTGGCCTGGCACGAGAACCGCCTGACCCAGGCTGCCGCCCAGCTCAAAAAAGCGCTGAACCTGGCGCCCGACTCGCCGCCGGTGCTTCGCATGCTCGGCCGGGTGTATGACCGGTTAGGCAACAAGATCCAGGCCGCGTACTACCTCGAACAGGCCGTCACGCTCGACCCGACCGACGTGAACAGCCTGTTCAAGCTCGGCACCTATGCGCTGGATCAAGGCCGATCGGAACGCGCCATCGCAACGTTCGGCTATACCATGGGGGTCGAGACCGAGCCCAACCGCGTGGACCCCGCCCTTTGGCCGTTGATGCACTATTACCTGGGCACCGCGTTGGATCGTGCCGGCTACGACCGGGCGGCGGTGGACCAGTTCAGCGCCTATTTGAATCTGCCCGCCGACTTCGGGCGCACCACCGCACTGGTGCGCGAGGTCGCGTTTCTCCGTCGCCAGCGGGGCGCCACGTGGCAGGCCGTCGGGGATGCCTACAACCGCCTGGGCCAACCCGCCGACGCGCTCGAGGCGTACCGCAAAGCGGCCGAGCTGAGTCCCGCCGATGCCCCGCTTCGCCTGCCGCTTGCCCGCCGCCTGGTCTATGTGTACCTGCGGCTTGACCGATCCGACCTCGCCCAACATATCGTCGTCGAACGTCTTAGGCATGCCCGCGACAAGCTGGCCGGCTTCGAGCTGGTGGCCTATCTGATCGATAGCGGCGTGGTCGCCGCGGATTTTGAGCAGCAGTTGGTTTCGATTTACGAACAGTCGGATCGGTCGCCGCAACTGGCGCTGGTGATCGCCGACCTGCTTGACAGCGGGCCCAGATCACAAGGCACGCGGTTTCTGCACGAGCACCTGCTGGCCCGACCTGGTGACCGGGCCGTGTTCAAGGCCCTGATCCGTCGCCTGGTGCCGCCGCCGAGCACCGACCTCGCCGCCGCGGCACGCATCACCGCGGCGGTGAGCACGGCCAAGCCGGAGATGGCGCCACAGTACGCGCAGACCCTTTTGGACGCGGCAGGTGATCTGGACGCGCTAAGCAAGGCGATCGACCAACTCGACCCGGCCGAGCACCGCGCGGTGGTCCATTATCTCAAGGGCTTGTTGCTGGCGCGCAGCCGCCGGTACGATCAGGCGAAGTCCCAGTTCGAACAGGCGATGGCCGAAAGCCCCGAGCTGGTCGCGGCGCGGGTGCAACTGGCCAAGCTGTTGGTCATCGAACAGCGATACGCCGAAGCCGACAAGTTACTCGAACCCCTGGCCGACCGCACCGACTCGGACGTGGTCGGGCTGCGGGTGAAGATCCTTTTAGAAACCGACCGCGCGACCGAGGCGATGGCGCTGCTTGACCGCATCCTCGCGCAGCACCCGACGAACCACGACATGGTCCTTGACAAAGCGGCGTTGCAACTGAGGCTGAATGATCCCATCGGCGCCGAACGCACATTGCTCGATGCACTGAGCGCGCGGCCGGAAGCCGAACGGCTGTATGAAGCCCTGTTCAACTTATACGACGCCAATCGAAACATCCCCAACGCAAACCTCCAGGTTCGGCGGCTGATCCGCCGCCTAATCGCCACCATCCCGCACAGTCGGCTCGCTCGCCTGATCCGCGCCGAAGCACACGATGAACGCGGTGAGTTCAACCAGGCCGAGACGCTGCTTCGCGGTCTGCTCGACGAGAACGCCCGCGACTACCGGGCGCTGGCCATGCTGCTGAAGGTGCTGCGTGACGCCGGCCGCGAAAAAGACGCCGACGAGTTGGCCGATCAACGCCTAAACGCCGACCCCAACGATCGGCAGGCGTTGCTGGTCATTCACGGCCACTTCCAGGCCACCGGGAATGTTGATCGGCTCAACGACGTGACGGAGCGGATTCTCCTGCTGGAACCCGCAAGCGCCGCCCGCGCCCGCGCGCTGGCGTTGTTCTACGTGAATACCGAGCGCCCAGCCAAAGCGATCGACGTGCTCAGCCCGGTGCTGGCTGGTCCGGTCGATAAGCCGATGCCGCTGGTCAGCATCCTCGTGCTGGCGCTGAGCCGCACCGGCCAGGTCCAGCGGGCCGAACACGTGATTACCGACGCCATCCAACGCTTTCCTGACTACGAGGCCGACCTGACGTTGGAACGCGCGATCCTTTACGAACGGCTCGACCAACGCCAACGCGCCGAGCAGATCATGCTCGATAGCCTCAAACAGTACCCCGATCACGCGGCGACCAACAACAATCTCGGCTACGCCTGGGCCGATCAGGGCCGCAACCTCGACCAGGCAATCAAGATGATCGACCAGGCGCTCAAGGCTGAGCCGAAAAACGCGATGTACCTCGACTCGCTGGGATGGGTGTTCTACAAGCTCGGGCGGTTTAATGAGGCCGTGGCCGAACTGACCAAGGCGACGCGGCAGTTCAATGGCGCTGATCCGGTCATCATGGACCACCTCGGCGACGCCCTGTACCGCGAGGGGCGCAAGCGTGAGGCCCGGCAAAGGTGGCGCCAGGCGATGCAGTTCCTCGCCGAACAAGGCACCGGCGATAACGCCCAACGCGAGCGGCTGGTCGAGCAGGT
>JAZGCX010000236.1:0-11344 GCA_036477175.1 Phycisphaeraceae bacterium | reverse complement strand
CATCTTTGTCTTGTCGCGCCGCGCAACGCTCAACATCTCCGTCACGTCACCGACCTGATCGATCACGTTGCCCGCTTCATCGAGCAGCCCGTCCACAACGGTCAGCAGGATCAGTGCATCGGCCCGCAAGGCATTGCAGGTTAGCGCCGCGAGCAGGTCGTTGTCACCGAACCGCAGTTCGTCCACGGCCACCGTGTCGTTTTCATTGAGGATGGGCACGCAGTCCATCGCGTGCAGCCGTGTCACGCAGTTGCGGATGTTCAAGAAGCGCAGGCGGTCGTCGAAATCGCTGCGTGTCAGCACGACCTGGCCGACCTGCAGCCCGTGCGTGGCAAAGGCGTCGTGCAGGTGGGTCATCAGCCGGCGTTGGCCGACCGCGGCGATGGCCTGGAGCGAGGCCACGTCGCGCGGCCTTTTGTCCAGTCCCAATTCCGCGCAGCCGGCCCCGATCGCGCCGCTCGAAACCACCGTGACCTCGAATCCGCGCTTGCGCAGCGCAGCGATCTGCTTGGTCATTCGCTTGATGTATCGCAGATCGAGCTTGCCGCCGGCGTGGCTGAGCAACTGCGTGCCGAGCTTGACGACGATACGCCGCGCGGCGGTGAGAACGGATTGGCGGAGATGAGTAGAAGGCATGGGCTTGAGTTCAGGTTTCTGATTGCGATTCGCGAACTTTCGGTTGGCGACCTCTTGTTGATCCGGTCATGGGCGCGTTTTTCAACAACTCAAGGAGCATCTGAGCGTGTCGGCCGGTTGCCCCCTGACGGGAAAGGATAACGCGGCGGCCGTTTTCGGCCAGTTGGTCGGCCCGCGCCGGGTCGGCCAGCAGCGTGGCGGCGAGCGGGCCCGGCTGATCGGTGACCTCGATCCCCTTTGCTGCGATCAACGCCGCCATGACATGGGCGAAGTCGCTGTAGCATCGCCCGATGATCGTCGGTTTGCCCAGGGCGATCGGCTCGATCATGTCCGAACCGTACAGGCCCAGGAAACTGCGACCGATGATCACCACGTCGGCCAGGGCGTAGGCCTTGCGCAGTTCACCCATGGTGTCGAGCAGGAACAGGCGCTGCGAATCGAGCCGGCGTTCAGAGCCGTCGGGGTGCTGCGAGCGTCGGATGATACCCCGAGCCAGAGCGGCCGCCTCGTCGAATCGCTCGGGCTTGCGCGGCACGAGCACAAGCTGAGCCTGCGGCGGGCACGTGTCAATCAACAACCGCTCCTCACCCGGGCCGGTCGATCCGGCGACGATGATCGGTCTTGATCGGTCCAGGCCCATCGCCCGTGCCAACTCCTCGGACCCGTCCACGTGGTCGGCCACGGTCGCGGTGTCCCACTTCATCGTGTCGAGGACCCTGACCTGATCGGCAGGCGTGCCCAGCGCGATGAAACGCTCGGCGATCGGCCGGTTCTGCACGGCGGCGTAGGCCAGGGCGGCGAAAGTGGGGCGGACCAGCGGTCGGATCAGCCGGTATCCGCGGTAGCTGCGGGCGCTGAGCCGACCGTTGACCACGCACACCCGGATGTTACGCCGCCGGCATTCACTGATGAAGTTCGGCCAGACCTCCAGTTCGACCAGCGCCACCGCGTCCGGCCGGAGGCGATCAAGGAACCGGTGGACGCACGGGCCGAAGTCGAACGGGTATCGCACGACGTGGTGCGTCGGCTCGAACAGTTCGCGTGCCCGGGCGGTGCCGGTATTGGTGGTTGTGCTGATGACGATGCGGAGCGCCGGATCGGCGGCACTGAGTTTATTGACCATCAGACGGATGGCGTTGACTTCGCCGACGCTGACGGCATGGATCAGCAGCGTGCGTCCGTCGGCGGGCGCGGGTGTGTCGCCGTGTCCGAACCGGCCGGGCCAGTCGGTGCGCCATTTACCCGTGCGCAGCAAGCGGTATCCCCACACGGGGCTGGTTAGCAGTACCACGGCGGCGTAGACGGTGTCGCGGGCCACAGACATGGTGGACATTGTATGTTGCCGGGCCGCAAGCGGCTTTGTCGCCGCGTGGCATTTTCCCGTACAATCGCCGCCCGATGTCGAACGCGACCAAGTTTTACGTCACCACACCGATCTACTACGTCAACGATCGGCCCCACATCGGGCACGTGTACACGACCACCGTGGCCGACGTGGTGGCGCGGTACCACCGGCTGCGGGGCGACGACGTCTTTTTCCTCACCGGGGTGGATGAGCACGCGGCGAAGGTGGCCGATGCCGCCGCCGAGCGTGGCCTGTCACCCCAGCAGTGGGCCGACCAGAACGCCGCCGTCTTTGAGCAGACCTTCGCCAGGCTTCAGATCAGCAACGACGATTTTATCCGCACCAGCCAGGACCGGCACAAGCAACGGGTGACCCGGTATGTCAAGCAACTGCTCGACAGCGGCGACGTGTACACCGGCGAGTACGAGGGCTGGTACGACGCCGGCCAGGAGGAGTACGTCCCCGAGAACAAGGCGAAAGAGTACGATTACAAGTCGCCGATCAGCGGCAATCCGCTGGTCCGCAAGAAGGAGCAGAATTACTTTTTCCGCTTGAGCAAGTATGAACAGGCGGTGCGGGATCACATCGAGAAGAACCCCGGGTTCGTGCAGCCCGAGGCGCGGCGGAACGAGGTGCTCGGCCGCATCCGCGAAGGGCTCAACGACGTGGCGATCAGCCGCACGGGCACCGGCGGCTGGGGCATCGCCATGCCCAACGACGCGGCGCAGACGATCTACGTCTGGATCGACGCCCTGTTCAACTACCTGACCACGATCGACACCGACGACCGCACCGGGTACTGGCCGGCTGACGTCCACCTGATCGGCAAGGAGATCCTCTGGTTCCACGCGGTGATCTGGCCGGCCATGTTGATGTCGATGGGCAAGCCCTTGTACCACAAGCTCTACGCGCACAGCTTCTGGATCAGTGAAGGCCAGAAGATGAGCAAGTCGTTGGGCAACTTCATCGACCTGGAAAAGATTGACAGCTACGTCAGTGAGTTCGGGCTCGACGCGCTGCGATACTATCTGGCGACGCAGGGGCCGCTCGGCGCCACCGATTCAAACTTCGCCCACGCCAAGTTCATCGACGTGTACAACAGTGACCTGGCCAACACGCTAGGCAACTGCCTCAACCGTATTACCAACATGACCAACCGGTACTTCGATGGCAAGCTGCCTGAGCATGGTCCGCACGTCCAGGTGAGCGACGAGTATCTTGACACGGCCCAGAAGTGCGTAGCGAGCTTCACAAAGTCAATGCAGGACTTGCAACTGGCTGATGCTGCTGCCGCTGCACTCGATTTGGTGCGTGCCATTGATGCATACATCGAGCAGACTCAGCCGTTCAAGTTGGCCAAGGACGACTCGAAGCGCGGCGAGGTGGGCACGATTCTTTACAACTGCGCCGAGGCGATGCGGATCGCGTCGCTGGCGTTGTGGCCGATTATCCCCGGAAAAGTCGAAGAACTGTGGCGACGAATCGGTTGCTCGCATTATGCCGAGGCGCTGGCGAACAATGGGACGGGCAAGCTCGATGAATGGTGCCAGTGGGGTCAATTACAGCCGGGGACGCCGATCCTCCAGGGCGAGCCGTTGTTCCCGCGGTATGAGGTGAAATGACGTTTGCGGTATGTTCATGTGACGCACGCCCCTGTCGGGGCGTCGCTAAACGATTTGGGGGATCGGGGCGCCGCGAAACGGTGTCAATGGACCGTTCGTTGCCGCCGTTTAGCGACGGCCCGAAAGGGCCGTGTTTTGTTCCCAAACGGCGTGACAAAAGACCAGTTCTGGGGCGCGTAGCCTGCCTTGACGGGATTTTGTTGGACGTATTCGATCGCCTCGCGGACGCGCTGTTCGCTGTCCAGAAAGACTTTCCACAAGCCCTGCGCCCACGGCGAGGGCAGCGAACCGTCAGGTTGTGCCCGGTTCGAAAGCGGGTGGCGGCCGTCAACGCGTAACTGGTATGAGGCGGAACCCTTCAGCAGGTTCTCCATCTGCTCAATGGCCAAGCGGTGACGCCCCACGACAAGATGGACGTGATCCGGCAAGACCGAACAGGCGTGGATGGCGAAACCTGATCGCTCAGTCCGCCATGCGAACCCGCGGCCGATCGACAAAGCCTGATGGCCGGTAAACATGACGGGCGGATATTGGAGTGCGGCCTTGGCGCGTTGCCGGGCTGTGCGATCGTGGTGTGAACCCGCGACCGACCGGCGTGTGTTGACCTTCGTGGCTGGGCCTGAACGATACAACTCGTAACTGCGAATGAACTGGGACCATGAACCACGCGGGTCGTTGGGTAGCCAGAAGCCGTAGGCGCCGAAGATCACATGGTAGGCAAGGATCATGGCAGGGATTATAAAGCAGGGCGGCAGATTGAGCACGCCCTTTTCGGGGCGTCGCTAAACGGACGTGGGGGCACGCATGGGTCAGCGTTATTTGCTTTGCCGGCGGATCGGCATGGTGGCTCGGCCGGGGCGGACCGCTTCGATGCGGTCGCGCACCAGGTCCCACCGGAAACGCCGCGCGGTGAGCATCTGATCTGCGTCGTAGAGTTCTGCGGGCTGACCTTTGTCCCCCCACACCTCGATCAACTCATTGTCGCCGGTGTAGCGCAGGTGGTCGCCGTGGATGGACAGGTCGCCCGAGGCAATGCGGACGTTTTCGTCGGCGGTGACTTTGTTGATGCGTGGATGGGCATCACGCTTGTCGAGCAGGGCGCCCAGGTCACCGGTCGATTCGAGGCCGGCTTCAAGACGCCGGCAGTCGAGCTGCACGACCTGCTGCTCGCCCTGGGGGCGGTGGATCATGCGGACGGTGTCGCGCATCAGCATGCTGCTGTGGGCCGCATCGAGCAACAGGGAGCCTTGCCAGGTAAAGGCCGTGGCGCCCTTGCCGGTGAAGGCGGCGGCGTGATCGGTGGGGTCGCCGTGCTTCTTGACTTTTCGGGGTTTGGGGCGTTCATCCTGCACGAGCATGCTGCCCGGGCCGGGAATCTGCACGCGTTCGGCGACGTTGTTGAAGACCAGTTGATCGCCGGTCAGGCGCAGCCGTGTGTTCAGTTTCCCGCCGGCGTGATCGGCCCAGTTCTCGGTCAGGAACACGGTATCACCCCTGGCGACGAGCAGCGTCAGCGCATTGTCGCCGCCGGTCAGGCGTCCGACGAGGTTGCCGCCGCCTTTGGCGGCGGGCGTGACGGCGGTGCCTTTGCGGGGTTGAGTGCGAGCCGGCGGCGCTTCGGTGAAGTGAAGCTCCAGTGTTTCGGAGGTAAGTTTGGAAGTGTCGCTGCCGGAGCGCACGTCGCAGGTAACGGTGCCATCGAAGCGGGCATTGCCGCTGCTGTTGGAAAACGTCATCGCGTTCGACCAGGTGACCGTGGCGAGGTTGCTGGGGTCGGCCGTGAACAGTGCCGCCGGATCGGCCGGTTGGGTGGTGGGGGCGACAGCGGCGTCGGCTTCACCGGCCTGGTCCGCGCTTTCGACGACGAACTTGAGTGTGCCCGGGCCCGCCACCTCGACCGTCTCGTTGGCGCGGCCCATGATGATGTGTTCGCCGCTGAGCATGCCGTCATCCCGCACCACGTGGGCCTGTGTACCGGGCAGGGCGAACAGTTCCAGGCGATCGTCGTTCACGTCGGCGGTGAGGCGATCGGCGACGAGCACCACCCCGTCGTCTTTGAGGTCAATGCGGACGTTTTGTTCTGCGATCAGGTTGCGCACCGTCAGGCTGGTATTGTCGGCAGAATCATCATCGTCGGTTTTTGTGGTGCGGGGAGCCTGCGGGGACGGTGTGCCGGGACCAATCGCCACGTCGAGCAGGCCGGCGTGCAACGTCCACTGCGGTTGCCGGGCGACGACGTTTTCTTTGGCGATCAGTCGTGTGGGCTCGGTTCGGCCGTCGTCATGCCGGATCAGCTCGATGCGCAATTGTTCGCCGTGGATGTTCAGTTCCTGATCGTCGTCGCGGTTGCGCCCCCAGGCGCGGACGTTGCCCCTGGCGTCAATCCGGCTGAGCGTCTGTTTGCCCCTCTCGGGATCGGTCATGTTCACAGTGAGCGCGTCGCTGTAGAGTTCAAACAGTGACTGTTTGACTGCGACGTCGCCGCGGAACGTGGCGGTTCGCAGGGCGCCAACGCGGTTCGGGGCCCGCTCCCTCAACTCATCTGCGTCTGGTTTGAAGAAGGTCAGGTCCACCCGATGGGTCCATTGCACGAACAGGCCGCGGACGAACCGCGTTGACGTATCGTCGGCCGAGCCGGCGTCCTCGAGCGCGTCGATCAATCCACGCTGCTCGCGCGCATGGAGGGTGCCGGCACCGAGGATGTGCCCGGTGCCGTCACGCTGGTTGATGACGAGGCGTTCGGCGGTGAGCATGCCCATTTGCGGTGAGTCGATGACCAGCGGGTAGTCGGCTGACCCGTCCAGCCGAAGGCGCTCGCTGGAGGCGAGGTAGTCGGCGCGGGCGGCCTTGATCCGTTCGTCGCCGGCGGTGCTGATGCGGACGGGTCGGCCGATCAGCGTCACCATGAGGTCGTTTGTGTCAACAAGGTCCGCCGGCGGATCGGGCTCAGGCAGCACGATCATCGGTCCGGTCCAGGTGATGACCACGTCGGTGGGTTCGGGCGGTGCGAGCGTGTGCTCCAGTGGCATCTGGGGCACCATGAGTTGAGCCGTTTGCGCCATGGCAAGGCTGCTCAAGTACACATAGATGGCGCGTAGTGGATGGGTCGGACTCACCACGACGGCAGCGGCGGGCGCTGTTTGGATGATCGGGGCGGTGCTCCGCTGCTTTTTTGGCCCGCCTTGGGGGTGTGTGGCAGGTGGTTTCACGTTAGGGCCAAGCCGGCTCATTTGCCCTATCACCTGCTCCTGCCGTTCCTCAGAGCCCATGGCGAAGACGACTTCCAGCCGATCGGCTTCAATGATTGTGTCGGGGCTTTCGATGCGAACTTTGCCGGTGAATGTGGCGCGGTGCCACTGCACGGGCGGACGGTTCGGCTCGACCGGCTCGGCAGCTTCACTGTGGGGCTGCGTTTGGGCGCGGTGTGGGTCGGCTTGGTCGGTACTGGGTTGAGTTCGTGCCGGCTGGGTCGTTGCCCTGGCGGTGACATGGGGTTTGAAGCGGAGCGTGTCGCCTTTGAACACTTCGAGCCGTTCGAGGCGGTTGCGGCGCTCGTTGTACCTGACGAGCAGGCCGGTGCCGCGGAAGTCCACGCCTGGGCTGGTCAGGTGCACGGGGCTGGTCGGGTCCGTCTCGATCTGCCCCAATGCAACGTCAAAACGGGCGTTGCGCACGAAGACGTGCAGCTTCACGTGGGGCGAGTCGGCGTCGAGATTGACCGGCTGCGTCGGCGGTGCATCGAAAAGGGTCATGACCACGCGCTCACGGAAGTCGCCGCTGCGCAGGTTGTTCTCCGGTGCGATGAACTGCCCCTCAAGCGCCAGGACCTGCAGGATGCGTTGCGGCCGGAGAACAATGCGCGCCCCGGGCCGCTCGACATCAAAGACACCCTGGGGTCTGGGCTTAAGCCGTTGCCAGAACAGTTCCTGGACCTGGCCGCTTTCAGTGATGTTGGTGTATTGCCCGTACCCGACTTCGCCAATCAGTTCCGACAGATTCCTTTGGGTGACGCCGGCAGGGTTGGTCGGGTCGGGGCTGGGCAAGTCGATGTCAGGATCGACGGCGGGGGGCGTGCCGGTGCGTGGCGGCGCAGCCGGGCCCAACTGCACCGTCAGGTACAGCACCAGAGCCGCCAGGGCTATCGCCGCGCCCGTGATCAGTAACCGCTTGAGCATGGGGGATAGTTTACGCGATCACCGTGCAGCGGTCGCGGCTCAGGTCCGCGTCGGTTGACCGGGCGACGGGACGTTTATCGGTGAGCCGGCGGCACCACGTTTCCACCCTGGCGCCGCGAGTCGCTATCATTGCGGTTGTCGTATCGCGCTTCGAGGTGTAGAGGGACCTGCATGACGCTCAGTCAGATTTTCAAGGCTTACGATGTCCGCGCCACGTACCCGGACAAGCTGAACGAACCGGTGGCCTGGCGGATCGGGTACGCCGCGGGTCAGCACCTCGGTCGGGCTAGCGGCCGGGCGGGCGGCGGCACGGTCCTGGTTGGCCGCGACATGAGGCCCCATTCCCCGGCTTTGGCCGCGTCGCTGATCGAAGGGCTGCGCGCCTCGGGCGTCGGCGTGATTGACCTGGGCATGTGCGACACCCCCTTCATCTACTTTGCCATCAACCACCTCGACGCCGCCGGCGGCATCCAGGTCACCGCCAGCCACAACCCCGCCAACTACAACGGCTTCAAGATCAGCGGTCGCAGGGCCGTGCCTGTCGGCGGCGACACCGGGCTCAGGCAAATCCAGACCATCGCCCAGTCACTGGGCCAGCACGTGGGCCCCGACCAGCTTAGCGCCGTCGGCTCGCTCCAGGAGATGGATTTGTGGGACGAGTACCGCCAGCATGTGCTCAAGTTCCTCACGCCGCCGAAGCGACCAATCAAAGTCTTCATCGACGCTTCCAACGGCATGGCGGGTAAGCTGGTGCCCAAGGTCTTCGATGGTGTGAAGCACCTGCGGATCATCCCGTTGAACTTTGAGATCACCGGTTCGTTCGTGCACGAACCGAACCCGCTCGTTGCCGAGAACATGCAGCCAACGCAACAGGGCGTGGTCGAGCACGCCGCAGACCTGGGCGTTTGCTTCGACGGCGACGCCGACCGCTGTATCTTCTGCGACGACCAGGGCCGGATCATCGGTTGCGATCACCTGACCGCGCTGCTCACCGACCATTTCGTAAACGGTAACCCCGGCACCACGATTGTTTACGACCTGCGCTCGAGCAAGGTCGTCGAGGAAACGATCCGCGGACACGGGGCCGTGCCGCGAATGGGCCGCGTCGGTCACGTGTTCATGAAGGCGGCGTTGCGCGAAACACAGGGCGTGTTCGGCGGTGAACTGTCCGGGCACTTCTACTTCCGCGACAACTTCTTCGCGGACTCCGGCGCCATCGCTTTCGCCGCGGTGCTCAGCGTTCTCGGTGAGTCCGACAAACCGGTCAGTGAGCTGATCGCGCCATTCCGCAAGTACCCTCAAAGCGGCGAGATCAACTTTAGGGTTGAAGACAAGGCCGGCGTTTTGCAGGCCCTCAAGGACAGGTACGCCGACGCCAACATCGACGAACTGGACGGCGTGAGCATCGACAAGTGGGATGCTACTTCCGGGGGCGGGGGCGGGTTCTGGCTCAACGTCCGGCCGAGTAACACCGAACCGCTGCTGCGGCTCAACGTCGAGGCCAGGGATCAGGCCACGCTCGAGGCGCTGCTGACCGAGATCAAACCGATGCTCGGCGACGAAGCTGTCGGCCATTGAGCGAATGGACGCGGAACACGTCTGCGCTGTGCTTGCCATGTCCGCCATGTCATGACTGACGCCTCCTGATCGAAAATAGCGTGTTGTCTGATTTGAGCACCGCATGTGAATGCGGTGCTGGTCGGCTGTAGCGATTAGCGCGGGTATGCGGTTTGGGGCCGCCAGGCACATCACCAGCAGCGGTTTTCTGCCTTCATCCGTTCGCAGCGAGTTTGCGCGGATTTTACTGTTGGTGTGACCCGGTGGGGGTGGGTCTAAGGAGGCAGTCGTCGATGCAATCCGTCTCGAGCGCACATGCGTCGGGTGATACGGCTCAGTTGGCCGGGCCGGGCCGCGGCAGGCCGGCGCGTTCGCTTCCGCCATGGATGCGAAGCGGGCCGCTGGTCGGCGTGTGGGTGGTGTTGTTGGCGTATGGCGCGCTGGTGCCTTTTCGGCTCCAGTTACCCGAAACGTTCGGCGGCGTCACCGGCGTGCTCGGTTGGTTGTGGTCGGTGCTAATCAGTCCGCGGTGGGTGGACGCCGGTTCGAGCGGCTGGTCGTCCAACGGGATTAACCTGAGTGTCGTGGACGTAGCGACGAACGTGGCGTTGTATGTGCCGCTGGGCATTGGGCTTCGTCTGGCACTGGCGGGACGATGGCGATGGCCGGCACAGGTCGGCGTGGCGACGATCGCAGCGGCGGCGGTCAGTTGGCTGCTCGAATGCATACAAAGCCTGATGCCCGATCGTGTCGCATCACTCAACGACTGGCTGTTCAACGTGCTGGGCGGTTTTGCGGGTGCGCTGGCAGCGGTGTGGATGTACCACCTTGCACGGCGCACGGTCTTTGCCCTTTACTGTCATTACTCGTACAGCCTGTATGTCATCAGGATTTTTCTCCAGCGGCAGCGTCACCGGCCGCTGATAATGCTTCTGGTAGCAGTGCTGAGCGTGGCGCTGGTGGTCTACTGGTATGCCGATGCGACCGCACCGAAGCCCGGCGGCCGACACGCGGTCAACTGGCTGCCGTTTACACAACAGTTTGCGCGTTCATACGACGTGGCGGCGCTGCAGATTGGCCGCATGCTCGTGGTGTACTGTCTGGTGGCGATGTTGCTGTCGCTTCAGTTCCTGCGGATCAGGCAACGCCGAGGCCTGGGCTGGGTCGTGTTGGTCGTGGCGGTCCTCGCCGCAGTGCGGGAGGTGATCCAGTTCACTTCGGACGACGGCCTTGCCGACGTGACCGGCCCGATTATCGCGGTCATGGCGGTCGGGTTTACCCTGACCACGTCTTTTTTGTTGGTGCACGCGGTGCGGTGTTCGGGCCGGCGGAAGCGACAGATGCCTGTTGCGGTCGATCGTCGTCGCGTGCCATACAAATATCGTTTGTGACGGGTGACGCGCTGTCGTCTTTCGCCGTACTACGCCTGCAAGTTTCGATCGACGCGGCTTGTTTAGCCGCCGCGCTTGCGCGGCGGATCGGGACTGGCGGATACAGCGACGAAGGCCCCGGCGTGGGCACCGAGGTTAAGCAGGTGTACGGTCAAATCATGTGCGCTGCGGGCCGGTCATCGTGACCAGTTGCGGCGGGGATCGAATCACGAGAAAGACCAGCAGCACCCAGCTTGGCCACAGGTGCATGAACAGGCGGTCGCCCGAGGTCTTCAGATGCCAGCCCAGGTCGTGCGGCGTGATCAGGTAAACCACGTAATAGCTCAGTGCGGTGATCAGTACGGTCAAGACCACGGTCGCTACAGCCGGCCAATCGTGACGGATAGGGTTTACCCCGCACAGACCCACACACAGCAGCAGGCCCAGGCTGACCCACCAATCGGGGTAGGCCCTGACGAGGAAGCTGGCGGTGCGGAGGATGTGTCCGTGACGGTCGGGGTCGGTTACTTTGTCCCACACCTCGCTGAGCGCCAGCTTTCGGAACAGGTCGTTTGGCGCGGCGACACCAAGCTTGAACGCGGCGATGACCAAGAGGAACGGCGCCAAGCCCCCAAGCAA